>JAZUAZ010000031.1:0-3476 GCA_045638245.1 Acutalibacteraceae bacterium
GATTATCCGCGATTGCGGACTGTCTTATTTGTTCTCAAATATTTCGTTATATCTGTCGATTGAATCCTGGATAATCTTTCTTGCTTCCTCAGGACCTCTTGCTTCGTCGATTACGGTGCTCTTGTTTTCAAGCATTTTATAAACGGAGAAGAAGTGAATCATTTCCTCGAATATGTGCTTGGGAAGCTGGTTTATATCAGTATAGCTGTTATATGTGGGGTCACCTGTATGGATAGCTATAATCTTATCGTCGGGATCGTTATTGTCGAGCATTGAAATAACGCCGATGGGGTAGCACTCAACAAGTGCCATAGGCTCAATTCTTTCAGAACAGAGAACAAGTACGTCAAGGGGGTCGTTATCAAGAGCATAAGTGCGGGGGATAAAGCCGTAGTTTGCGGGATAGTGAGTAGAGGTGTGAAGAACTCTGTCAAGGCGGAGCATACCTGTCTGCTTGTCGAGCTCGTACTTCATTTTTGAGCCCTTGCTGATTTCGATAACTGCATCGAAGTGTTCAACGCCGATTCGCTGGGGATTGATGTCGTGCCAAATATTCATTTTAAGTCCTCCTTGATTTTTTTACTGATGATATGATAACACAGGGAATAAATTTTATCAACAAAAAAATAAAAATAAAAAGAAAAAGGGTTCTACTCTCGTAGAACCTCGTTTTTCTTATGGCGCGCTGTAAGGGATTCGAACCCCTGACCTTCTGGTCCGTAGCCAGACACTCTATCCAGCTGAGCTAACAGCGCATTGCTTTTCAACTGCCCAAGTATATTATCACAATCAAAAAATATTGTCAATAGTTTTTTTGAAAAACTTGATAAAATTTACTCTTTTGTTTTGTTCACCTTGACAAAATTTTTGACTGCGGATATATTTTATATGAAGTTTTTGTGAGGTGATAGTATGATTTTCCGTGCTCCGTTTTATTATAACACCTTTAAATGTATCGCAGATAAGTGCAGCGATAACTGTTGCATAGGCTGGGAAATTGATATTGATCCTGATACCGCAGAGTATTACAACACCGTAGGCGGAGAATTCGGCACCCGCCTCAAGAAAAACATCAGTGAGGAAAACAGCTTTATTCTCAAAAATGAAAGATGCCCCTTCCTCAACGGCAAGAACCTGTGTGATATTATCATAAACTGCGGTGAAGAGCATCTTTGTCAGATCTGCCGTGACCATCCCCGATTTTTTGAGTGGTACGGCAACATAAAAGAGGGCGGCATAGGACTTTCCTGCGAGGAAGGTGCAAGGCTGATACTTACGGATGAGGGGTGGGAGATATCCGAAGCCCTTGTCGACGAAGACGAAGAGCCTGTTGACGAAGAATTGTTCGCCGTACTCGGAAAGTCCCGTGAGAAAATATTCTCTCTGCTTGACGGCGAGGGCACTGTAAAAGAAAAGCTTTGTCGGGTACTTGATTACGCCGAAGAGTTGCAGTTTTATATTGATAACCGAGAAACTGAAGCGGAGTATACACCCCGAAGTGACGGAAAGGAAACTGATTTCAGTGAAATATCAGCTCTTTATGCCGATTTTGAGCCTATCGACGGTGGATGGGAAAAGGAGTTTGCCTTGCTCAGTTCTTGTGAAGCGGTACTGTCGGCACCTGGCGCCGAAGAGGAAAAATATATGCTCAATCTCTGTCGGTATTTTATATGGCGATATTTTCTCAAGGGTGTTTTTGACGAGGAAATACTTTCTAAGGTCAAGCTTGCCGTTGTTTCCGTACTGTTTATAAAGTATATGACGAAGGGTGATTCTTCTCTCGGAGTCTGGACGGAAAAAAGTAAGCTGTACTCCAAGGAAATGGAGTACAGCGATGAAAACCGTGAGTTGTTTTACGATTATACTTATGAAAAAGAGTGCCTTTCGACGGGTGCTCTCAAAGGGATTGTCCTGAGAGGATGATCCCTTTTTGTTATTCCACCACCGTGTTCAACCACCAACCCTTTTTCATAAAGACGTATCCGATGATGCACTTGATAATCTCGACCGCCTGAACTATAACGTAAAGCGGTACGATATCAATATCGGTAAAGCGGCTCAGGCAGAATGCGAGGGGGATAACAATTCCCCACATAAATCCGCTGTCAAAAATGAAGGTTATGAGGGTTTTACCGCCTGAACGAAGGGAGAAGTAGCAGGCATTGAGAAAGGATTGTACGGGCATAAAAGCCGCCATAATAAGGATGAGTGCAGTTGAAAGAGTACGCACGTATTCTTCGGTATTGTATATCTTCGGGAAAAGTCCCGAGAAGGCGGACATGGCAAGGGCGACAAGAATGATGGTAAATACCGCAAACCATACCATACGCATACTCGCTTTTTTAGCTTCATCCTTTTTGCCTGCGCCCATAAGCTGACTGAGGATAATGCCTATGGAGCTTCCGAAGGCGATGAAGGATACGTTAAAAACATTACTCAGGGTTGAAACTATGTTGATAGCGGCAACTACGCTGAGTCCTCTCATACTGTAGCACTGGTTGAGGAAGGCTATACCCGCCGCCCACAGAGCCTCGTTTACAACAAGAGGCATTGATATTACGGCGATTTTACGCACCTGAGAGAGCGTAAGTGTTGTGCTTGTGAAAAGCTTTTTTATAAAGGGGTATTTCTCCGTGTGGGTATGTGACCATATAATCAGAATGGTACATTCAACGATTCGTGCAATTACTGTAGCTATTGCGGCGCCCTCGATGCCGAGAGCAGGCGCACCGAAGTGGCCGAAGATAAGGGTATAGTTGAGTGCGAGATTGACCGCAACCGCAAGAAGTGTTGCAACAAGAGGTATAATTCTGTCCTTTGTTTCACGAAGGGATGATGCATAAGCCTGAGCTACAGCAAAGGGAAGAGTACTGAAAAGCATAACTCTGAGATAGCTTTTTGCAAATTCGTGTACTGCGGCAGCCTCAAGCGGGTCGGAGCCCTCCTGGATATATGCGGAAATGAGAATATCTCCGAGGATAAGGAAAACACCTATGCCGAGGGCGGTGAAAAGAACGGCGGTGACAAGCTTGAATTGCACCGTGTTTTTTACACCATCGTTATCCTTTTTGCCGTAAAACTGAGCGGTGAATATACCTGCTCCGCTCATCGCTCCGAAAATGCACAGATTGAATACGAAAAGAAGCTGATTGACTATTGATACGCCGGTCATCTGCAGAGTACCTACCTGACCGACCATGATATTATCAAGCATACTTACGAAGTTTGTAACACCGTTCTGTATCATAGTAGGAACGGAAATACGCAGCATCCATTTGTAGTACGGTATACTTTCTTTAAGGTATCTGTTCATAAAAATCTCCTAAAAAATCTCCTAAAAAATCTCCTGAACATTCTGAGATGCTCAGGAGGGTGTTTTTGTTATCAGCTGCCGAGTTTGTCGCCGATTGCCTTGAAGAAGTTGATAATCATATCAATGAAGTTTGTGAAGACGGTGAGGATTTTATCGAGGAAGC
>JAZUAZ010000032.1:0-2334 GCA_045638245.1 Acutalibacteraceae bacterium
GAGATTTTCGGCAACTTCGAGGAATCAAAGTTCACCGTACTGAAAATCAATCCGTCACCCGATGCACATCACGAGGAATGTGATGTTGAGGTCGTTGACCTTAAGGTAAGCGGAGATATGGTCGGTGCTTATGGCGGTCACGGCGGCGGAGACGAAAGACTTTCCGAGGATTTTGTAAAGTTTATCCGCGGTGAAGAGCCTTCACTTGCCTGCACCTCAATTTTTGATTCTGTTGCAGGTCATCTGAGTGTTTATCTTGCTGATGAATCAAGAGAAACGGGTGGAGTACCGCAGAAGGTTATAATGTAAAAATTAAGAGAGAGCATACTCATAAAGGGTATGCTCTCTCTTTTGGTGGAAAAGAAATGAATTATTCAACAATAAATTCCACTGTTGTGAAGCCTGCCTCGGTTGAACCGTCGAAATCAGTTACAACGTTATAGCCTACTGTGATGCGGTATGTGCCGGGGAGAAGGTATGTTGCATCATAGCTGTCCTCGTATGTTGCGGAGGGGTTGACGTATGTTTCACCATCTGCTGCTGCATCTTCTGCGTAGCAGTCGGTCCACTTGTCGATAATGGGTACCTTTACCTCGAGTTTTTCAACCCAGGTGTCACCTGCAATTACAAGACCTGTTTCGTTTTTGACAGTGTAGCTGATTACACCGTCCTCTTCGGCTACGTTTGCAACGGTTGCTCCGTTAACCTCTGCGGGGATAATCATTGAAAGCAGAACGGTTACAAAGATTAAGATTTTTGTGATAATGAGTGTCATAGTAAAATCTCCTTTTTGATGTTATTGATAATAGTTATTATTATCAATAACAAAATAACATACAAAAAGCGATTTGTCAACACATTGTTAAAAAAGTTAAAAATATAAACAAATTCTTGTCAAATTTTGGCGTGTTATTTTCGTGCTGTAACAATCGGCTGATAAAAGCCGGTTTCCTCGGGGAATTTCCATTCAACCTTTTTGCAGCCGTTTTTCATCATAAGAAGCTCTGTAAGCTCGTCTCTTTTAACTGCTCTGTATTCGCACTCAAATTTGCTTGTTTCGGGTAAGCCTTCATCATCAATGATATATTGTGTAAGCTTATAACAATCGCCGCTCCAGTCCCACGTCTGGAAGGATACTCTTTGACCTTTTTCGGTTTTATGAATATATGGCGGGGAATAGGGCGGCTTGTGTGCGAGTAAGCTGTCATAATCCCTTATGCTTGCCACAAATAATCCGCCGGGAGACAGTCTGTTTGTAATGCTTTTTACTGCCGTATTCAGCTCTTCCTTTGTCATCATATGAGGCAGAGCATTATCCATAGCGATAATTATATCGAATTTCTCGCAAAAGCTTTCTTCAAGGGTGCAGAAGTCGGCACGCTTGAAGAAAATGCTGACATTATTCTTTTCTGCATTCTTTTTTGCTTCACGAAGTGCGCCCTCGCTTATATCCGAAGCGGCAATATTATATCCGAGAGACGCAAGACCTATTGACTGTGTGCCTGTCCCGCAGGCGCAGTCGAGTATCTGCGCGGATTTGCCGAAGCCTTCTGCGGTAAATATTTTATTGAGAATTGTTGCCTGCTCCCTTGTTGCTTCTTCCCAATCGAGAAAAAGCTTATCATAATGCGACGCAAGATTGTCATAAAAGTCCTGAACTATGCTCATGTGTAAATCTCCTTTTTTGTATCACTGATTCACCCGAAAGCGGCGGTATTATCGGCAGTATATTTCAATTGCTCTGCAGATATAATCCGCAGTACCTTCCCCGTGTTTATTGATGTTATCCCTGAAGCGTTCATCGGCAACGTACATCTGACCGAGGCCGTAAAGAATCTCCTTTGTGCAGGTATAGTAGTTTTCGGTTATGTGCTTTTGAAGTGCTTTTACAAGCTTCTGTGCTTCGGTACCGTCGGGGGCGTTGTCTGCCTTCATAGAAAGTGCGAAGACCTTCATAATATTATCCATACCCTCAGCGAGACTGTTTTGCTTGTTGGCAGAGTAATTCTTCGTTTTTTCGCTGTACTCCTTATATGCGATCGTATTGCCCCATTTTTCCTTGGCTTCGGATTTGTATTTTTCGAATTCGCTGTTGTCAAATGCTTTCATAACAATTTCTCCTTTAACGGCACTGTCAATGGCGGAAATCAGCCTTTCGAGTCTTTCTTTTTTGAGAATGAGAAGCTTTTTCTGCTCGGTGAGTGCTGTTCTTTTGTTGTAGTCGGGTGAGGACAGGATTTCTGATATGCTTTTTAAAGAAAAATCAAGCTCGCGGTAAAAGAGAATCTCCTGCATGCGAAGAAGGGAGCTTTCGTCGTAATATCTGTAGCCGGT
>JAZUAZ010000033.1:0-2947 GCA_045638245.1 Acutalibacteraceae bacterium
CTCGTTAAAGTTGGTAAATTTGCCGCAACGGCTGCAACGGTTGCTATGGCGGTATACACCCTCATTCCCAAGTATGAAAAGATAGAGGGCGTTAATACTGACGCTTTTGTGAATGCAGAATAATCGTAGGGGCGGATTCCATATCCGCCCTTTTGTTTTTTCGTACACGGGCGGGGTGGGGCTGAGAGGAAAGGAGCGGGCCGCCGTGGGGGCGGGCTTTTAATATATATTTCAAAAAATCATTGCATTTTATGTTTTAATGTGGTAAATTATTCTTGCGACATAAATTAAATATCAAAAGCGGAGAATAACTTGGTAAAAGTGCATTCTCTTATTAACTATATCCGTTTTTTGATATTTGTTTAATTTGTGTCGCAGCAAATGAGATGCATTTTTCGGTGCGTCTCAATGGCGCACTTTTTATTTTTTACAAAATTTAAGGAGGAAAACAAAATGAAAAAGTCAAAAGTTATTGCAAGTGTATTTGTTGTGCTTATTGCAGTGCTTCTTTTTTCTGTCAGTGTTTATGCAGCAGGAACAGAGTACACCTACGGTAAATACAAATATACACTCACAGAAAACAACACAGTTAAAATTACAAAGTATACGGGCACAAGCAAGACCGTGACAATTCCTGGGGAAATCAACGGTAAAGCTGTTACCCATATAGGTGAAAAAGTGTTTGGCGAAACCTGTCCTACCCAAAAGGTTATTATACCTGACTGTGTAACAACTGTTGATAATGCATTTGATTCATCAAATGTCAAAACAATTGAAATCGGCAGTGGTGTAACTGAAATTAAAAAAGATGCTTTTTACGGAGCATGGAAACTTGAAGAATTTATTGTTTCAGATAAGAATACTGCCTACAAATCAGTTGACGGTATACTTTACGATATAGATATGAAGACCCTCATCAGAGTGCCTTATGCAAAAGAATGCAAAAAACTCGTCATTCCTGAGGGCGTTGAGACAATCGGCAGAAATGCAACTAGATATGTAACACTTGAAAGTATTGTTATCCCTTCAACCGTTAAAACAATTGATTCCTTCGGACTTTCATTCAGAGGAGCCAAAAACCTTGTAATTCCGGGAAGTGTTGAAACTCTTGAGTTTGACGCAATATATGGTTGCGACGGACTCGAAAAAATAGAAATCAAAAAAGGTAAGCTCAAGTCTCTGCATTTTGACGACATCAACGCCTGTAAGCAGCTTAAAACTGTAATCATTCCCGAAAATGTTGAGATTATTGACCGCTTCCACTACTGCGAGGCTCTTGAAGAAATCATTGTTTCTGAAAAAAACAAGTATTACACAACAACAGACGGTGTTCTTTATAACAAGGATAAAACAAAGATCATCCTCTATCCTGTTGCAAAGGCAGATGAGACTTATATTATTCCAAGCAGTGTAACTGTAATAGGTGAGGATGCTTTCAATGATATATACAATAAGTCTCTTAAAAAGATTTATATGCATATCAGTATCAAGGAAATTGAACAGTGGGCATTTATTTATTCAAACGGCATTTCAATTCTTTATGAAGGCACAAAGGCTCAGTTTGATGCTGTAAAAAAACAGGAAGATTTAAATGTGCTGGTTGTTGATATTACATATAACAACTATATTTACAGACCTGTAGAAAACATCATTGCTACTGCAAAGGATACATCTGTAACCCTCGATTGGGATAAGGTGCCCGGTGCAACAGGTTATAGAGTTTACGTGAAGTCCGGCAACGGTTGGAAGGCTCTCAAGACAACAACCGCAAGAAAATACATCGCTGAAGGTCTTTCCTCGGGCACTGCATACACATTCGCGATTAAATCTTATTCGAAGTCAGACGGCAAAACAGTATGGGCTCCTGATTTTTCAACTGTCAGTGTAAAAACAATAACTGTTTCCTATCCGAAATCAATCACCCTCTCTACAACAAACTACATCTACGACGGCAAAAACAAGACTCCCAAGGTAACGGTTAAAGACTCCGAAGGCAATACCCTCGTTAAAAATGTTGACTACAAGCTTTCCGTTGCTTCTAAGAGAAGCGGCATAGGACGCTATACAGTCAAGGTAACCTTTATAGGTAACTACGAAGGCTCAAAGAATGTATACTTCTACATCAAGCCCGGCAAAACCGATTCCGTAAAGTCAGCATCACAGACAACCTCATCAATCAAGCTCAGCTGGAATGCAGTACCCGGTGCGGCAGGCTACACGGTTTACCGCTACAGCCCATCAAAGAAGGATTACGTCAAGGCAGGTACAACAGAAGGTACGTCACTTACAGTAAAGAGCCTTTATGCAGGCACAAAGTATACCTTCAAGGTTGTTGCGTACGGCAAGACAAGTGCAGGTAAGGTATATGACAGTGACTTATACACTCTTCTCAAGACCGCAACAAAGACAAAGACTCCCGAGCTTACAAAGGTAACTGCATCATCGACAAAGGGTAAGGCTTGTGTTTACCACACAGTTGTAAGCGGTGAAACAGGCTATCAGGTTTACTACTCAACAAGTAAGGATAGCGGCTTCAAGAAGTATTCTAACTTCAAGGCTGATACAACAAGATGTGATATTACGGGTCTTACAAGCGGTAAGACATATTACTTCAAGGTAAGAACCTATATCAAGACTGACAGCGGTTATGTTTATTCGGCTTGGAGCAGTATCAAAAGCGTTAAGGTTAAATAAATCTTAAAAGGCAGAGGCTCATCCCTCTGTCTTTTTTCTCCCTAAACTTGTATGGGTCGCCGTCCCCTACATAATCCCTATTCCCTCGTCCTATTCCCTGACCGACGCAGTCGCGTCGGTCTTGTCACATTTCAACAAAAATCTCACTTGTCACTTATACAATTTCAACTTGCTAAAACCGAAAAACCGTGGTAAAATAAAAAGGTTGAAAATTATGTAAAAATCAGGTGAGATAATGGATATCAGAAATGAA
>JAZUAZ010000034.1:0-5498 GCA_045638245.1 Acutalibacteraceae bacterium
GTACTCTACCGTATGAATGCACAGTCCAACTCCATTGAAAGAACACTTGTCAAGGCGGGTATACCCTACCGTATTATCGGCGGTAACCGCTTCTACGACAGACTCGAAATCAAGGATGCTATTTCTTATCTTACCGTACTCAATAATCCCGGTGATAACATCCGTCTTCGTCGTATTGTAAACGTACCCAAGAGGGGAATAGGTGACACCACAATCAACAAGGCGGCTGAAATTGCATCAGGTCTCGGAATCACACTTTTTGACGTGTTCAGCCACGCAGACGAATACGAATCACTGAAAAGGAGTGCCAAAAAGCTTCAGGAATTCTGTGAGCTTATCGAGGGCCTGAGAGAGTATGTTGACAAAATATCCCTTGAGGACCTTTTCAAAAAGGTGCTTGAAAGAACAGAATATATTCCTCACCTGAGACTCGACAAGGAAAAGGGTGCAGAGAGAGAAGAGAACATCAACGAGCTTATCTCCAACCTTATGACCTATGAGAAGGAAAACGAGGAGGCAACCCTTTCAGGCTTCCTTGAGGAAGTTGCTCTTATGACCGACATCGATAACTACAATGCACAGACCGATGCTGTCGTACTTATGACAATCCACTCGGCAAAGGGACTTGAATTCCCCGTTGTATTCATCCCCGGTATGGAGGAGGGCATTTTCCCCGGCGTACAGAGTATGTATTCCACCGAGGATATCGAAGAGGAGCGCAGACTTGCTTATGTTGGTATCACAAGAGCGAAGAAAAATCTTTATCTTTCCCACGCGCAGATGAGAATGCTTTTCGGTACTACATCGAGAAATATTCCTTCACGCTTTATTGTTGAAATACCCGATGCCCTGACTGAAAAGACGGGAAGAACACAAAGCTCAAGAATGTCCTTCGAGCAGCTTGTAAGAGGAGATTACGAGAGAGACGATTCCCGTCAGGTATATTCGGGCAACGGATATCTTTCAAAGCAGAGAGCAGCAGTGAAGAGTGCCGCAGAAGCACCGAAGGTATCCTTCAGTGCGGGTGACAGTGTAAGGCATAAGGTTTTCGGCAAGGGTGTAATCGTTTCCTCGAAGCCTATGGGCAACGACTCTATGCTTGAAATAGCCTTCGAAACCGCAGGCACAAAGAAGCTTATGGCAAATTACGCAAAGCTTGAGAAAATATAATACTTCAGGGGCACGGTGTGCCGTGTCCGTGTAAAAGGAGCATTAACATGATTTTATATAACGTTAAAAACTATGGCGCACTTGCCGACGGTGTAACTGATGACGGCTGTGCAATACAGAAGGCAATTGACGATTGCGCAAAAAACGGTGGCGGTACTGTCGTGCTTGAAAGTGGCAGCTATTACAGCCATTCAATACAGCTTCGTGAAAATGTAGAGCTTTATCTGCAGAAGGGTACCGTTCTTAAGGCGAGTGCAGACATAAATTCCTATATAAGACCCTGCGAAACAATCAACGACCCGAAAACCGCACTTGTAGGCAACCCCGTAACGGGTAAGCCTTCCTTTGCTTTTATCTATGGCTACAAGGCTCACGGTGCGACCATCAGCGGTGAGGGTGTTATTGATGCCAATTGCTACGCCTTCGTTGAAAGAAAGGATCAGTACTATGTAACGGGTAATTTTTATCCCCGACCGACAACAATTTACATCGAAAACAGTAACCACATCACCGTTAAGGATGTCACAATCAAGGATGCTCCCTTCTGGACACTTCATCCCGCAGGATGTGACGATGTTCTTATTCAGAATATCCGTATTCTCAATCCTCTTGACGTTGCAAACAGTGACGGTATCGACCCCGACCACTGCTCAAATGTACGTATTATAGGTTGTCACGTTACCTGTGCCGACGACTGTATCTGTCTTAAGGCGTCAAAGGGTAACAGTGAGTACGGACCGACGGAAAATGTACTTATCAGCGGTTGTACTCTTACCTCAACCTCAGCCGCAATCAAAATCGGTACTGAGGGCGTGGGAGATTTCCGTAACGTTATCGTTGATTCCTGCGTGATTTCAGGTTCAAACAGAGGACTTTCCATACAGATCCGTGACGGCGGCAATGTAGAAAATGTTTCCTATAGTAACATCATCATCGAAACAAGACGCTTCTGTCCCGATTGGTGGGGCAGTGCAGAGCCGATTGCAATTACTGCTTTCCGCCGCGACACTAATACAAAGTGCGGACACATAAAGAACGTACGCTTCTTCAATGTCACCTGTAAGGGTGAAAACGGTGTACTCGTTCACGGCACCGAGGATAATATGATTGAAGATGTCACCTTTGAAAGGGTCAGTGTTGAACTTACAAAGACCTCAAAGTGGAATTGCGGCATTTATGACCTTCGCCCCGGTATTGACGTAGGTATCGAGGAAAGCAAAAATTCCTGCTTCTTCATTAAGAATGCAGAAAACGTTACAATCGAAAAGAGTAAGGCGTTTTTCGGTACTCTCTGTGACAGCTACGCTCACGGACTTTATGCTGAAAACGTAAAGAAGCTTGAGCTTATCCGTTTCGAAAGCACCTCTGCATCGGAAAAGTACGAAAACAACAAAATTATATAAGAAAAAACGTAAAAACTCTTTACAGTTCTGAATATATTTAGTAGAATATATATCAATAAATAATAACACGGAGGATACTCACAATGCAGAGTAAATATAAAAGAATTCTTCTAAAGCTCAGCGGCGAGGTTCTTGCAGGCGAGGCAGGTAAAGGTCTTGATTTCGATACCGTAACAACCGTTTGTAAGGTTGTGAAGGAATGTGTCGAAATGGGTACTCAGGTCGGTATCGTTGTAGGCGGCGGCAACTTCTGGCGCGGACGCTCAAGCGGCGAAATGGACAGACCCAGAGCAGATCAGATGGGTATGCTTGCAACTGCAATCAACTCACTTGCTCTTCAGGATACTCTTATCCAGCTCGGCGTTGATACCAAGGTGCTTACTGCACTACAGATGCCTCAGGTAGCTGAAATCTTCACAAAGTCAAAGGCAGTTGAATATCTCGAGGCAGGCAAGGTTGTAATCTTCGGTTGCGGAACAGGTAACCCCTTCTTCTCAACCGATACAGGAGCAGCGCTCAGAGCCGCAGAAATTGATGCTGAAATAGTTTTCAAGGCAACAAACGTTGACGGCGTTTATGACAAGGATCCCAACAAATATGCTGATGCGGTCAAGTATGATACACTCACCCATTCAGAGGTTCTTGCCAAGGGTCTTAACGTTATGGATGCGGCTGCCGCATCACTTTGCAGAGACAACAATATTTCCATCCTTGTTTTCAATCTTGACGATCCTCAGAACATCGTAAGAGCTCTTAAGGGTGAAAACATCGGTACAGTTGTAAAAGAATAATCAAATAATCAAACCAAAATACATAGAAAAGAGGACTAAATCATGAAGACAGTATTCGAAACCGCAAAAACCAAGATGAACAAAACAATTAACGCTCTCCAGACAGAGTATGGTGCAATCCGTGCAGGTAGAGCAAATCCCCAGATTCTTGATAAGATTACCGTTGACTATTACGGCTCAATGACTCCTATCAATCAGCTCGCTTCAGTATCGGCAACAGAGGCAAGAGTTCTTACAATTCAGCCCTGGGATAAGTCGGTGCTCAAGGCAATTGAAAAGGCAATTCAGACCTCAGACATCGGTATCAATCCTCAGAATGACGGCTCTGTTATCAGACTTACATTCCCGCCCCTCACAGAGGACAGACGTAAGGAAATCGTAAAGGATATTCAGAAGATTGCTGAAAACTCAAAGGTTGCTGCCCGTTCAGTACGCCGTGACTGTATTGAAAAGCTTAAGGCTATGAAGAAGGCATCTGAAATCACAGAGGATGACCTTAAGGACGGCGAAAAGGAAATTCAGAAGATTACTGACAATGCCATCAAGGATATTGACGTGATTTCCGAAGCAAAGCAGAAGGAAATTATGGAAATCTAAAACCGAATTAAAAAGAGGACTGTTACCCGACAGTCCCTTTTTGCCTATTATAAATGGATTTAAGGAGAGCCTAAATGGAAAAGAAATTCGAAAATCTCCCTACACATATAGCCATAATTATGGACGGAAACGGGCGTTGGGCAAAGCAAAGAGGACTTAAAAGAACCGAGGGTCACAAGGTCGGTGCAGAGGTTTTTAGAAACATCTGTGAGTACTGTGCCGAAATCGGTGTCAGGCACGTTACCTTCTATGCTTTTTCAACTGAAAACTGGAAACGTTCAAAGCTTGAGGTTACCGCTATAATGAATCTTTTCAGGCGTTATCTTGAGGAAATGCAGGAACGATATCTTGAAAACGAAGAGGCGGGCTACAGAATACGTTTTCTCGGAGCAAGAGAGGGTATGCCAAAGGACTTGCTTAAGCTGATGGATACCGTTGAGGAGAAAAGTGCCGATAAAACAAGGATAAACGTAAATCTTGCCGTAAATTACGGAGGCAGAGATGAAATAGTTCACTCTGTAAGAGATATTGCCCGTATGGTTAAGAACGGAGAAATTTCTCCTGAGGATATAACCGAGGATATGATTTCACAGGGACTTTTCACTGCAGGCCAGCCTGACCCGGATCTTATTATCAGACCAAGCGGTGAGTACCGGCTCTCAAACTATCTTCTCTGGCAGAGTGCTTATGCTGAGCTCTATATAGACGACGTACTCTGGCCCGATTATACACCTGCCGACCTTGACAGAGCAATCGAGGAATACGGCAGAAGAAACCGTCGCTTCGGCGGGGTATGATAAAACTAAAAAAAATAACCCGAAAGGTAAATAAAAAAATGGAAAACACAGAAAAAAAGAAGATCTTAAAAAAAGACAGAACAGTATCATTTGCAATAATCGTCCTTGCTCTGGCAGGATTTCTTACTGCTATCGTGCTTGACGTTCAGCCTGTAATAACCTTTATTCTTGCCGCTCTTGCAGCAACTGCAACCTTTGAGATAATAAGAGCCGTTGGCGGAAAAAGTAAGCTTCTTTACTCTCTTGCCTGCACAGTAAGCTTCTTTACCGTTCTCGTTTACGGTTTTGATATTGCCTTACCTCCCGTGGAGGCTCTTTACGGTGTTTATGTACTTGTTCTTATGAGCATTATGGTTTTCTTTCACGAGAAAATTCTTTTTTCACACGCTTCTGCTGCGTTTTTAGCATCAATCGCTCTTCCCTTTGCTTTTTCCTGCTATATAAAGCTTAACAATATCGGAGACTGGTTTGAAGGCTTCACCCATGAAGAGGGTATTTATTTTGTAGGTCTTTCTTTTGCCTGCTCATGGTTTACCGATACCTTTGCATATATAGTCGGTGTTAAGTTCGGCAAGCATAAGATGGCTCCCGTACTGAGCCCGAAAAAGTCAATTGAAGGTGCAATCGGCGGTGTTGTTATCACATCACTTTTCAACGTGCTTATTCTTTATCTCTTTACAATCGGATGCAAAAATCTTTACGATTACACACTTTTCACCGAAAGTGCAGTAAAATATCTT
>JAZUAZ010000035.1:0-2330 GCA_045638245.1 Acutalibacteraceae bacterium
TGGCTTTGGCTTGTGGGCGGTATGTTTGAAGGACACAGGCGAAATGATAGGTGATTGCGGATTGACCATGCAATTGATCAACGGGCAAATTAAACCTGAAATCGGATATCATATAAGAGCAGACAAACAAAGAAAAGGATATGCCAAAGAGGCGGCAATTGCGGTCAGAGATTGGACTTTCAATAATACCCCGTTTAACACTGTTTATTCATATATGAAGTATACGAATGAGCCGTCAGCTAAAACCGCGATTTCCTATGGTTGTAAACAAGTAGATGAATTTACTGATGAGATAAATGAAATTACGAAGGTATTTGCAATTTCAAGAGATGATTGGACAAATCTATAAATTCCAATTTGTCGAACCGTTGATTAACCCATTATCTATTGTTCTAATATAAGACGTACTGCCATGATTGCTTCACAAAAATGAACCACTCTGAAAACCCTTGTAAATCAAGGGCGTTCTGCTTTTTTTATGGCAAAAATTCAAGTCTTTTCCCGACACCCCCTAAATGGGCATTTTTCTAAAACCCCCGGATTTGAACCGGGAAAATAAGCCAAATTGAACAAAAACTAATACATAAAGACTTGTTTTAAGAAAATCTCATTTCTAAAAACAGGTCTTTTTTTGCTTGATAAATCTGTAAATAATGAATGTTCGCTGCATAGACATTTGTTTTGCCTAGCCTTTCTTGAAAAAGAAATATAAAATATGCTATAATGGCAAAAACAATGTGATTTAAGGCGGTGACTTTATGACTCAAAAGCCTAACATTTTAATCATTAACCCCGATCAGATGCGAGCCGATGCTCTTCACCACCTCGGCAACGAGGCTTCATATACACCCAATCTTGATGAGCTGGGCTTTGACGGTGTTTCTTTTAAAAATGCCTTTTGTCAGAATCCTGTTTGTGTACCGAGCCGTTGCTCGTTTATGACGGGGCTTTACCCTCACACCAAGGGTCACAGAACAATGTCCTATCTTCTCCACGAAGATGAGGAGAATCTCTTCTCGGATATGAAAAATGCAGGCTATTACACCGTATCCTCTACCCGAGGCGACCTGATGGCAGGTCAGGAGCGTAAATATCACAGAGAGCTTATTGATAAGTATCTGATGTTTTCTCCTGTGAAAACTCCCGCAACTGTTGTTAAATCAAAGCGTGGTGAAAAAGGCAGTGACACATTCTTCTCATTTTTCAACGGAATCATCCCCGAAAACAAAAAAGGCAGAGAGATAAAAAACAACGATGACCTGTGCATTGATTCTGCCGTAAGACAGATTAAAAAACGTCCGAAGAACAAGCCTTTCTTTATGTTTGTCGGCCTTGATTTTCCCCATCCGCCCTATCAGATTGAAAAGAAATTTTACGATCTGATTGATGAAAGCAAGTTGCAGGAGCGTATACCGAATATAGAGGATGCTGACGGTAAGCCTTTGATGGAAAGAGGGCTTAAGGATGCTCTCGGTATTGCAGGCTGGGACGAGGACAGGCTCCGTGAGATAAGGCGGACATATCTTGCTATGTGCGCAAAGGTTGATTTCCAGGTGGGCAGACTTATCAGCGCACTTAGAGATGAAGGGATTTACGACAACACAGCGGTTATAGTTCTTTCTGACCACGGCGATTACACAACGGATTACGGCATAGTCGAAAAATGTCAGAACTGCTTTCCTGACTGCCTTACCAATGTACCCTTCATTATCAAGCCGCCGAAGAATATCAGCATTGATAAAGGTATAAACGAAAACCTTGCCGAGCTTACAGACTTATGTGCCACCGTTTATGATCTTGCAGGTATCGAATGTGAAAGACAAAGCTTTTCAAAGAGCCTTCTGCCGACGATGAAGGACAAAAATGTGCCTCACAAGGATTATGTTTTCTGTGAGGGCGGAAGACTTCTCGGTGAAGAGCACTGCTCAGAGAAAAATCTTTTTACGGGTGAGGATGCAATATATTCGCCGAGGCTTCTTTTGCAGATGAAGGAAGACGGAACTCACACAAAGGCGGCTATGATTCGCTCCAAGGAGTACAAATATGTGATGAGGCTCTACGAAAAGGACGAATTTTATGTTCTTTCCGAGGGTGAAAGAGTTAATCGCATTGACGATGAAAAGTACAGAGAAATTATCGCAAGGATGAAAGAAGAGCTTCTTTTGTGGTATATGAAAACCTGCGATACCGTACCGCAGAAGTATGACGACCGTTTTACGGATAAGTTTCTGCAGAATAATATTGCCTCGGTGGGTGTGCCTTTGATTTTTGCAAAAATCGCAACGGGAGCAATATCTCTGACAGGCAAAACTACGGCACAGTTTATTGAT
>JAZUAZ010000036.1:0-7659 GCA_045638245.1 Acutalibacteraceae bacterium
GGGTGGTAAATGTGATATCTGTCATAACGACATTGTTCAGAAATCAAAGGACGTATGGTATCTGAGAATTACTGAATATGCAGACAAACTTCTTGAAGGTCTTGAGGAAGTTGATTATCTTCCCAATGTTAAACTTCAGCAGGAAAACTGGATTGGTAAATCAACAGGTGCTTTTGTTAACTTTAAGGTTAAAGATACAGAAGAAACTCTCAGAATTTACACAACACGTCCCGATACACTTTTCGGTGTTACCTTTATGGTTATGGCACCCGAGCATCCTATGCTTGATAAGTATAAGGATATGATTGTAAACTTTGCTGACGTTGAAAACTACAGAAACGAATGTGCAAAGAAGACCGAGTTCGAGCGTACTCAGCTCGTTAAGGATAAGACAGGTGTAAAGCTTGACGGCTTTGTTGCCATCAATCCCGTTAACGGTAAGGAAATTCCCATTTTTATTTCAGACTATGTTATGATGGGCTACGGTACCGGCGCTATTATGGCTGTACCCGCACACGATCAGCGTGACTACGACTTCGCAAAGAAGTTCGGTATTGATATTATCGAGGTTATCAAGGGCGGAGACATTTCAGTTGAAGCTTATACAGGCGACGGTGAAATGGTTAACTCCGATTACCTCAACGGATATAAGGATAAGAAGAGCTCAATTGCAAGAGTACTTGAAGAGCTTGAAAAGCAGGGCATCGGTGAAAAGGGTGTTCAGTACAAGATGAAGGACTGGGCATTCAACCGTCAGCGCTATTGGGGCGAGCCTATCCCCATTGTTCACTGTGAAAAGTGCGGTATGGTTGCAGTTCCTTATTCAGAGCTTCCTCTCAAGCTTCCCAAGGTTGAAAACTTTGAGCCCGGTCAGGACGGCGAAAGCCCCCTTGCAAAGATTGACGATTTCGTAAACTGCACCTGCCCCAAGTGCGGCGGCGCAGCTAAGAGAGAAACCGATACTATGCCTCAGTGGGCAGGCTCATCCTGGTACTTCCTTCGTTATATAGACCCTCACAATGACAACGAGCTTGCTAATATGGAAAAGCTTAAGTATTGGATGCCTGTTGACTGGTATAACGGCGGTATGGAGCACGTAACCCGCCACCTTATCTACTCACGCTTCTGGCATAAGTTCCTTTACGATATCGGTGCAGTGCCTTGTGAAGAGCCCTATGCAAAGCGTACTGCTCAGGGTCTTATTCTCGGTCCCGACGGTGTAAAGATGAGTAAGTCAAGAGGCAACGTTATCGACCCCAACGATGTTGTTGATGTATTCGGTGCTGACGTTCTTCGTACTTATGTACTCTTCATGGGTGACTATGAGCAGGCTGCTCCCTGGTCAGAAAACTCAGTTAAGGGTTGCAAGAGATTTGTTGACAGAATCTGGAATCTTCAGGAAATCCTTACTGAGGGTGATGAATTCTCAGCTGAGCTTTCATCCTCATTCCATAAGACAATCAAGAAGGTATCAGAGGATATCGAAACTCTTAAGTACAACACTGCTATTGCCGCTCTTATGACTCTTCTCAATGCAGTGTACAATAAGGGTGCAATCAACAAGGCTGAGCTTAAGGCACTTCTCCTTCTTGTTAATCCCTTTGCTCCTCATGTAACAGAAGAAATCAATGAGGCTGTATTCGGCGACGGCTTACTTGCAATCGCTCAGTGGCCCTCATATGATGAAGCAAAGTGTATTGATGACACAATCGAAATCGTTGTTCAGGTTAACGGCAAGGTAAGAACAAAGCTCAATGTTGCCGCTGAAATCAGCGCTGAGGATGCAATCGCTGCAGCTAAGGCAGATGAAAAGATTGCTGACGAAATTGCAGGAAAAACTGTAATTAAAGAGCTTTATGTTAAGGGAAGACTTGTTAATATTGTTGTAAAATAATATTATTGGCTCAAAAAACATAAAAACAAGGCAGAATATTAAAAAAATTCTATTGACAAGTCAGAAAACTTAATGTATAATAATTTGCGTATCCTTGAATGGAAATATACCCCTGCTAACAGGTAAGGGAGGGAAATATAAATGAGTCAGGTAAAAGTAAAAGAGAACGAGTCACTCGACAGTGCTCTCAGACGTTTTAAGAGACAGACTTCACGCGATGGCATTATTCAGGAAGTTCGTAAAAGAGAACATTATGAAAAGCCCTCAGTAGCAAGAAAGAAGAAGTCTGAAGCTGCTCGTAAGCGCAAATTTAAGTAATCAAACTAAAATCGCCCGCAGTTTTTTCGGGCGATTTTTGTCATTTATATTATTTAAAAGACGGTGTATACTATGCTTGAAAAACTTAAAGAACATTTTTCCGAAACCAATTCTGCTGCTCTTATAATGAGTGAGGAAAACGTTTCGTATTTTACCTCCTTCCATTCATCAAACGGATATCTTGTTGTTACAAAGGATAAATCTTATTTTCTTACCGACAGCAGATATATCGAGGCTGCTCAGAACAAAATCAAGAGCTGCGATGAAATTTTGCTGCTCAAGTCAATGCAGGGTGACCTGAAAGCCCTCGTTGACAGACTCGGCATAAAAGAGCTTAAGCTTGAAAGCTCAAGAGTAACAGTTTCCCGTTACAACGAAATCAAGGAGATTTTCTCTAGCCTTTGTGTGAGCTGCGACGGAAGTCTCGACAAGGCTATAAATGAAATCCGCATAATAAAAAGCCGTGAGCAGGTTGATAAAATAATCAAGGCTCAGAGAATATCCGAAAAAGCATTTGAGCATATCCTCGGTTTTATTGACGATACAAAAACTGAGAAGGAGATTGCCCTCGAGCTTGAATATTTTATGCTCAGAAGCGGTGCTGATGCTCTTTCCTTTGATACCATAGCTGTCAGCGGAAAAAACAGCTCACTTCCTCACGGTGTACCCTCGGATAAAAAAATTGAAAGAGGCGACTTCATCACTATGGACTACGGTGCGGTTGTTGACTTCTATCATTCGGATATGACAAGAACCGTTGCCTACGGTGAGGTTTCATCAAAGCAGGCGGAGGTTTATGAAACCGTACTCAAGGCACAGATGGCGGGTGTTGAGGCTTTGAAGCCCGGTACTGCCTGCAGAGATATTGATGCAGTTTCAAGAAATATAATAAAGGCAGCAGGCTACGGTGAGCACTTCGGCCACGGACTCGGTCACGGAGTAGGTGTAGAAATTCATGAAAAGCCTACACTCAACCCGAATTCTTCCGAAATTCTCACTGCGGGACATATTGTCACCGTTGAGCCGGGTATATACATACCCGATGAATTCGGTGTAAGAATTGAAGATATGGCCTATATAACTGAGGACGGCTATATCAACCTTACAAGCTGCGAAAAGAAGCTTATTGTTTTATAATTCAGATACAGGGGAGCATTTTTATGTATGAAAACGATATAAAAACTGAAAAAGCCTTACTTGTCAGTGTTGATACAGGCGAATTTGATGCCGAGGTATCTATTGATGAGCTTGAAGAACTTGCTCATACTGCGGGTGCTGAGGTTGTCGGTAAGGTAATACAGAAAAAGGAAGCTCCCGAAAAAGCAACCTTTGTCGGTGTAGGTAAGCTTGCGGAGATTATTGCATTCTGTCAGAGCAATGATGTTGATCTTCTTATTTTTGACAGTGAGCTTTCACCCTCTCAGCAGAGAAACCTTGAAAACCTTACAAAAGTACGTGTTATCGACCGTACAATGCTTATTCTCGACATTTTCGCTATGAGAGCGAGAACGAGTGAAGGTAAGCTTCAGGTTGAGCTTGCTCAGCTTAAATATCAGCTTCCTAGACTTGCGGGTCAGGGTACATCTCTTTCAAGACTTGGCGGCGGTATCGGAACAAGAGGTCCCGGTGAAACCAAGCTTGAAAGCGATAAAAGACACATCAGAAGACGCGTACAAAAGCTCGAAGAAGAGCTCAGAGAGCTTGAAAAGAGACGTAATCAGATGCATAAACGCCGCGAAAAGGACGGTGTGCAGACCGTTGCTATTGTTGGATACACCAATGCCGGTAAGTCCACACTTATGAATGCACTTACCGATGCGGGTGTACTTGCTCAGAATAAGCTTTTTGCTACTCTTGACCCTACTGCAAGAGCACTCAATCTTCCCGACGGAAGACAGGTTATGCTTGTTGATACCGTAGGTCTTATAAGAAGGCTTCCCCATAAGCTTGTTGAGGCATTCAAGTCAACTCTTGAAGAGGCTGCTCACGCAACAGTTATACTCAATGTGTGTGATGCATCCGATGAGCACGCTTCTGAGCATCTTGAGGTAACCAAAAACCTTCTCAACGAGCTCGGGTGTCAGGGTAAGCCTGTAATTTCCGTAATGAATAAATGTGACCTTGTGGGTGATATTTATTCAATGCGTACGTTTGGAAAAACAGTTATGATTTCGGCGTTGCAGAAAAAAGGCTTTGATGACCTGGTTGAGGCGGTTATGAAGGAATTACCTCCCACAAGAAGAAAAGCCGAGCTCCTTATTCCATTTTCAGCCGGCGCAGTTGCCGCAAGAATAAGAAATGAAGGAGCCGTTGAATTTGAGGAATACAGACCGGAAGGCTTATATATGAGAGCTATTGTGGATATCAGCTTTCTTGAGTCGATAAGTCAGTGGATACTTCCGACGGAATAAAGAAGGTATGCATAAATCCGTCGAGGGCAATATCTGAAACATCTCCTCCGACGATAATGCCGTTATAGATAAGCAGGTTGCCTCTTATTCTGCCGTCGGAGTTTTCATATCCGGGGTAATTGAGTATCTCATATGACCAGTACTTTACTCTCACACCCTTAAAGGGCTCAAGGTCAAGGCCTTGCTTTTTTTGGATTTCGTTATATTTATTATAATTATCGTCAAACTCGTCAGGGATAACAATTTCCTTGACTTCAAGAGGCTCTTCATTAACTTCAAATCCGAACTGTGAGAAAAAAGCTACTCTTTCCTCATTGTTTGTTGCCTTCATATTTATATCGCCTATAGTTGAGGCGGGCAAAGCCTCCTGCTTTGAAACATATACAAGACCTCCTATAACAGTCAGCGAGAAAATCAGTAAGGTAAAGAATATCTTCTTCAGCTTATCGGATTTTATTGATACTACAAACATATAATCAGCCACCGATCGAAAATAATTTTTGTAAATTATATGCATTGGTGCTTTCAATAATTACACAGAGGTGTTTTATGGATTACATACCCTACAATTCCCGTAACGAACTTCATAAAAGTAAATACGGAGCCGTCAAAGAGGGTACAAATGTTGTTTTTAAGGTTGTACTTCCCCGAAATATTCAATGCTCTGCGGTCTATCTTGTTATAAAGAGTGATAATGGTGATTACTTATATCATAATATGAGCTGGCTTTCCATGCAAGGCGAAGATGAAGAATGGTGGGCACTCGGATATACTGCAGATGTGGCAGATATATATTTTTATCATTTTGAATACGATACACCATGGGGCAGGCACGTTATACGACATAACGGAGATTGTTTGGGAAGTCTTAATTCGGGTATTCATGATTGGCAGCTTACCGTATATTCAAAAGATTTCAGCACACCCGACTGGTTCAAAGGCGGTGTACTGTATCAGATTTTCCCTGACAGATTCAACTTTTCCGGAAAAGAGAAGAAGAATATTCCTGACGGAAGAATACTCAGAAGTGATAGAGAAAATGAGCCTTATTGGAGACCTACCGCTGAGGGAAAGGTGCTCAATAACGACTATTTTCAGGGGGATCTCAAGGGTATAGAAGAAAAGCTGCCGTATCTTAAAAGTCTCGGAGTTACCTGTATATATCTTAATCCCATATTCGAAGCTCAGAGCAATCATAGGTATGACACGGCAAATTATGAAAAAATTGACCCACTTCTCGGTACTGAAAAGGATTTTGAAAGCCTTTGCAAAAGTGCAGATGAGCTTGGGATATCAGTGATTCTTGACGGAGTTTTCAGTCATACCGGTGATGACAGTATATACTTCAATAAATACGGCAGATACGATGCCGTCGGGGCTTATCAATCAACAGAATCGCCTTATTATAAGTGGTATAAGTTTATAGACTATCCCGATAAATATCACTCATGGTGGGGAATAAGTATACTTCCTGAGGTTATCGAGGAGTCACCGGAGTTTATTGAATATATTACGGGGAAAAACGGAATAGCTAGAAAGTGGCTCGGACTCGGAGCGAGGGGATGGCGGCTTGATGTTGCCGATGAGCTTCCTGATACTTTCCTTGATGAGTTCAGAAAATCCGTAAAGGATGAGAATAAGGATGCACTTATTCTCGGTGAGGTCTGGGAAGATGCGTCCAACAAATTCAGCTATGGACAGAGAAGACGTTATTTTGGCGGAAAACAGCTTGACAGTGTAATGAATTATCCCTTTGCTGAAGCGATTATCAGCTTTATAAGAAGCGGAGTCGTTGAAGGTTTTTCCGATAAAATACTTACAATTACCGAAAATTATCCCAAGTGCTGCATAGATGTGCTTATGAATCATATAGGCACACACGACACTATGCGTATTCTTACTCAGCTTGCGGGTGAAAGCTGTGAGTACCGTGACAGAAGCTGGCAGAGCAGTCATCATCTTACCGAAAAGCAGTATATGAAGGGCGTTAAGCTACTTAAGCTTGCTTCTGTAATACAGTTTACACTTCCGGGTGTACCTTGTATTTATTACGGTGATGAGGCGGGTATGGAGGGCTACAAGGATCCCTTTAATCGTTTCTGTTATCCTTGGGGTAGGGAAAATAAAGAGCTTACAGACCATTATACTGAGCTTGGTATTATGCGTCACAGCTGTGATTGTCTCAAAGAAGGGGAGTATTATACCCTTTCGGAGATGCTCGGATGTCTGGCCTTTGTCAGAAAAGGCAGAAATGATTCGATACTTGTTATCGTCAACCGTAATGAGCACGAAATAGATTATTACCTTCCTGATGATTGGCATAACAGTGTTGCAGTTTTCGGTGAAGGTATGCAAGGAAACAAGGCAGATTTAAATGCACTTGATGCGATAGTACTTAAAAAGGAGAATTGAAATGAGTGAATGGACCGAAGTAAAAATTGTTGTTGATGCTAAAAACGTTGACAAGGCAGGGGATATAGCCTCTATGGTCGTACCTTACGGCATTTATATAGAGGATTACAGCGAGCTTGAAAAAGAAGCGTGGGAGATCGCCCATATCGATCTTATCGACGAGGAGCTTCTTGAAAAAGACAGAACGAAGGCAATCGTACACGTATATATTGCCCCTCAGGAAAACCCTCAGGAGGCAGTTGCATTTCTTCGTGAGAGATATTCCGCTGAAAATATAGATAATGAGATACTTCTCAATGCCTGCAAAAATGAGGATTGGGAAAATAACTGGAAACAGTATTTTCATCCGATTCCCGTCGGAGAAAAGCTTCTCATAAGACCCACGTGGGAAGATGAATTCGACGCAGGTGACAGAAAGGTGCTCAATATCGAGCCGGGACTTGCCTTTGGTACCGGTACTCACGAAACAACAAGGCTTTGCCTTGAAACTCTTGAAAAACATATAAATGACGGCACTACCGTACTCGATATAGGTTGCGGCAGCGGTATTCTTTCTGTTGCATCGCTTCTTCTCGGTGCCGAAAAGGCGGTGGGTGTTGATATTGACGCTCTTGCGGTTAAGAC
>JAZUAZ010000037.1:0-2136 GCA_045638245.1 Acutalibacteraceae bacterium
GTCATAACGGCAATATTCGTGATTACCTGCGACAAAGAGAATTTTATCATTTTTCAGAAACTCCCTTGCAAATTCAATACAGGGTTTTGAAATAAAATCAATAAGGTCTCCCGAATGAACGATAATATCACAGTTTTTTTCGGCATACTTCATCAGCTTCTTCAGATTGCGTACGCTTCTTTTTTCATTACGTCTTTTCCCTTGTCTTATCATATCCTCAGTATCGCTTTCGCAATAAAAAGGCAGATGAGAATCTGTGAGGTGCAGAATTTTCATCGGTTTTTGGGTACCTATTTGTATAGTGGTTTTCTTAATTCTGATCAATTTTTATCCCACCTTCAGGAATGTCATTATGATATCTCAATATTTTATTTATACAAGCTCTGACTCGTGGTGCTTTTTTGAAATTCTCGGTGCAGCACCTGTCAGGTGTGAAATATCACGGTATTCACCGTCATAATCGCTGAACAGTCCTTTCGGTATCTGTGAGGTCCAGCCTTTTTCATTGAAGACAGGAATGTCAATTCCCAAAGCATAAAGAACAATAGCCGCAAGGTCGCGGATATTCATTTCCCTCATTTCACCGCTGTTTATATCTTTACCGACTGCGGCAAAGGTCACATATTTTTCCTCATCTGTCCATCCGCCGTGACTGCCTTGGCCCTTTTCATTGTTAGTGCCGCCGTGGTCTGCAATAACCATAAAGAGAGTATCCTCGAGTATACCTGCGCCTTTAACTGCAGAATAAACATCGCCGATAAGCTTGTCAACTGCATTTATAGCTTTGATGTGATTTTCTGTTCCGTATCCGTTACTGTGCCCTGCGCCGTCAACGCTGTCAAAATGAACAAAAAGAAAATCCGGCTTCTTCTGACTGATGTAGTCACAGACAAGAAGGGTCAGTTCTTTGTCCTTTGCTGTTTGCTTGTTTACACCCAGACCTTTTTCAACAATTCCTTTATTGATGGGATTCCAATCACAGTAAGAGCCCAGCTCTGCTTTGGGATAAGCCTTTCTTATGCGGCGGAAAACCGTAGGGCGCTTTGACCATACAGGATATGGCAAAACCGAAACTCTTTTGTTTGTCAGCTTATGTACCTCAGGTCCCACGCCGATAAGCATTGAACCCCAACATTCTGCACTGATGGTAGGTTTTGAAGAAAGTGCATTATATGTAATTGCTCCATTTTTAAATATCTCATCAAAATTTGGTGTGTCGGCATCCCTGAACCAACTGCCTGCACCGTCAACACCTATAACTATTACATGAGAATATTTTCTTGACATTTATATCCCTCTCTTTCCTATACTCCACAAAAGGGATGTAAAAAACGAATATTTTTACATCCCCTTAACTTTTTAGTTCAGGTACTTGTAATTATTCGCCCAAAGCTTCTTTTGCCTGTCTGATAGTTTCGTTTTCCTTATGGCGTTCAGCTATCATTACTTCAAGCTCTAGGTACATCTGCACTATCTTTTCACCCTCAACATCATATCATCTCCAGGATACTATTTTGTCTAAGTTTAACACTTTCAACCATAATTTGCAAGAGATTTTGTAAAATAACACAACAAAAAAATTAAAATCCACAGATTGAAAATTTTGGCATCAGTGTGATATAATACCCTCACGCCGTCACGAAAAATCAATTGCATCGATTTTGATTCAGGCGGAGAACATTGTATTATGACTGTTTCGGCACGATTGCGCCTTGCGGACATGATATAATGAGTACGGCAAATAAGAATCTGTAAAAACATTTATGATGTTACAGGGCATTTTATCAAAAACTAAAAATCAAAGGAAGTCGTATAAATATGAAGCTTCAAAGCAGTAACAAATTTCTCGAATCTGCATTTGAATGGGCAGTGAATAAAACCAAGGATTTTGTTGTAACCGAGACTAAAAACGGTGATGTCAACAAGGGCGAAGGTAACAAATGGTACGGACCTGACGGCAAAACAATCAAATCTCCCACAGAGCCCTGGGCACAACCACAGGACTATAAGCCTGCATTCTGGGCAGGTTACTTTGACCGTACAGCTTTCTATATCCGTGATTTTGCCCATCAGGCATCGGGCGCATACTATGTAGGACTCGAAGAAGAAATTTTCAATATGTATTATACCTTCGTA
>JAZUAZ010000038.1:0-4536 GCA_045638245.1 Acutalibacteraceae bacterium
TTACAAAAAGGGCGGGGATTTTTATCTTTGCCATGCAATAGCTGACTGCTTTGAGGATGAAGCAAAAACGAAGAAGCTTAATTTTGATAAGCTTCTTTCCCTGTTCAGTACTTTCCTTGATGAAAACCCCCGCGAATGTCTTGTGCTGAGCATCAAGCTCGACAGAGGTATACAGAACAAAGGTTTCTTCTCGGCATTTTATGAGAAGTACATAAAGGAAAATGAGGATAAATGGTATCTTGAAAATAAAAATCCGACTCTTTCTGAGTGCAGAGGTAAATTAGTGCTTATGCGCCGCTGCAAAAGAAAGAGAGCTTTCCTGCAAAGAGAAAGCTGCGGGATAGATTTTTCCTTCTGGAAGGATCAGGATTCGAAAAAGAAGTTTCATCCCTTGCCGCTGAAGCGAACAGAAGGCTATACGGCTTTGATACAGGACAGATACGGACTTTCTTATGAGGATAAGTGGGAAAAATGTGCAAAGCCCATTCTTGATTCCTGCCGCACCTCTGAGACTGAATTTGCGGTACACTTTATCTCGACCGCTTACAGAGATAAGGGTGCAGACCTGAAAAAAGGTGCAGATATTATCAACGAAAGCTTTTTGAAGCACTCCTTGAAGAAGGGTGCGGGCTGGATTTTCGTTGATTTTGCAAACAAGGAAATAATTGATAAAATAATGAATTCTAATACGGAGGAAATATTATGAAGCTTGCAGTTTTAGGCGGCGGCGGAGTACGCTCACCCTTTCTTGCAAAATCCATAGCACTCGGTGCAAGAGATATCGGTATCACCGAAACCGTTTTTATGGATATCGATGAGGAAAAGCTTTTTATATACGGAAAGATTGCAAAGAAAATTTCGGAGCTTATTGATCCTGAGCTTAAATTCAGCCTCACAACAGATTCGGTCGAGGCTCTCACCGATGCGGACTTTGTAATTACCACAATCCGTGCCGAGGGTGACAAGGGCAGAGTTTTTGATGAAAGAACTGCTCTCAATCTCGGTGTGCTCGGTCAGGAGACTACCGGTGCGGGCGGATTTGCTATGGCACTCAGAAGCATACATACCCTTCTTGACTATTGCGAGCAGGTAAAGAAATATTCCAAGAAAAACGCTCCCGTTTTCAACTTCACTAACCCCAGCGGACTTGTAACTCAGGCTCTTCGTACAATGGGCTACGATAATGTTTACGGTGTTTGTGATGCTCCCAGCGGATTTTTACGTCAGCTTCGTGATATGACGGGAAGAAAAGACCTTCAGTGTGAATGCTTCGGTCTTAATCATCTTTCGTGGTTCAAGAATTTCACAAGCGAGGGCAAGGATGTAACAGATGAAATCCTTACTCACCCCGAGCTTTACAGAAAGAGCGAAATGCGTCTTTTTGATAAGGAAATAACCTCACTTTCAGACAATCTTCTTCCTAATGAATATCTTTATTTTTACCACTACAGAGACAGAGCAGTAAATTCTGTTCTGGCGAGTGAAAAAACAAGAGGGGAGACAATTCTCGAAATCAACGAGCATATGCTCACCGAAATGCGTACTATTGATATTGATAATGATTTTGAAAAGGCATTCTCTTGCTTTATGACTCATTACGCAATGAGAGAGAACAGTTATTTTGCAATCGAAAGCGGCAAGGCAAGAGAGGAAAAATTCCCCACACCTACCGTTGAGGAATATATTGCACAGCCTGAAAACGGAAGCTATGCGGCAGTCGCTCTTGATTATATAAGAGCCGTAAATACGGGCAAGAGCGTACAGATGGTGCTTTCCGTACCTAACGACGGGGCAATGGATTTCCTTGAGGACACAGATGTATGTGAGATTACCTGCACCATTGATAAGGACGGTGTACACACTCATAAAATTGCTGATGTACCCGAAATGCAGAAGAATCTTATCCGTGCGGTAAAGCATTACGAAAACCTCACCGTTGAGGCTATAATGGAAAGAAGCAGAGAGAAGGCAATCAAGGCTCTTACGGTGCATCCTCTCGTATGCTCATATCCCATAGCGGAAAAATTGGTTGATGCATATGCAAAGGAATATAAGAAATATATAGGGGAATGGGAAAGCTGATGAAAGTTCTTCTGAAAAAAAGCATTACCGTAACGCCCGAAAATGAAAAGACAAATATTTTTCTTCCCTTTTCAGTGGACGAAGGCTTTGAAAGGCTGGAGATAGATTACAGCTATTCACCGAAAATTCTTGAGGATGAAGAAAAAAGCAGGATACTGATAAAAGAAAACCTCATCCGTGACGGATGGAATGAGATAGCGGAAAAGGGAGATTACAAGGCATTTATGCCTCTTAAAAATCTTATAACTCTGTCGCTTGATTCTCCCGGGGGCTATGTTGGTGCGGCACATAGACAAGCGGATGTTCAGCACCACGAAATCAGCGAGAATTTTGCTTCTGTGGGCTTTGACAGAGTAAAAATCACTGCAGGCGAATGGATACTTGCCCTTAATCTTCACGCGGTTGTTACCGACGAATGCAGATGTGAAATCGAGGTGAAGGGCTATGAATAAGAAATGGTACCCTTGTGAGCTTCACTGTCATACGCTTCATTCTGACGGTGATTTCACCGTTGAGGAGCTTATCTCTACCGCCAAGGAAAGAGGGCTTTACGGCATCTGTCTTACAGACCATAACACGATGTCAGGTCATAAAGAGACAGAAGGGGAAAATGAGCTTAAAATATTGAAGGGCATCGAGTGGACAACCTATTTCGGTCATATGCTCGTGCTTGATACAAAAAGCTATGTTGACTGGCGTGATGCAACACCTGATAATATCGATATAAAAATTTCTGCAGTCAAAGAGCAGGGCGGTCTTGTGGGTATAGCCCATCCCTTCCAGATAGGCACACCGATATGTACGGGCGGGCACTGGGATTTCAAAGTACAGAATTGGAATAACGTAAACTATATGGAAATTTTTGCCGAGGGTGAGCCTTATCTGAATATTGCCAACGGTAAGTCGAGAAAAAAGTGGCATACGCTTCTTTCCGAGGGCTACAGAATAACCCCCACAATGGGCCGGGACTGGCACAGGAGCAGAAATAACATTTACCCGAGTGCCTGCACATATCTTCTTATTGACGGCGAAATCACCGCCGAAAAGATGAAGACATCCATAAAGGAAGGCAGAACAACCGTCAGTAACGGAGCATTTATGAGCTTTGAAACAGCAGACGGCAAAACCTCGGGAGATACTGTTGAAAGCGGTGAAATAACCCTTAAAATAAATATCGACCTTTCCCGCCATAACGCTATGGAGCCGGACAGAGCGATAATACCCGAAAAAATACTTATTTGCTCCTCTGAGGGTGAAAGGGAGTATCCGATAAGTAACACTCTTACCTTTAAAGCAAGAAGCGGTGAATGGTACTCATTGGAATTATGGGGCAGTACCGACGGCAGAGAAAACACACTTCTTTGTCTTGCGGCACCCTTTTATACAATGTAAGTAAAGGAGAAAACTTATGACAGAAAAAAACACACAGAAGCGGTATGTAGGCGTTAAGGAAACGCTTATTTACGGCATAGCAAACGGCGGACAGTGTATAGGCTATAACATTATGAGAGCCCATATGTCCTTCTTCCTTGTTGCCGTATTCGGTATTCAGGAGTGGGCGGTATCGGCAATGATTCTTGTTATGGGCTTCTGGGATGCCTTCAATGATCCTATTATGGGTGCAATAGTTGATAAAACAAGAACACGCTACGGTAAGCTTCGTCCTTACCTGATATTTACACCTATTCCCTTGGGTATTGTAACCGTGCTTTTCTTTGCGGGACCTGTTATTATGGGTGATGCGGCGCACGTTTATAAGGTAATATATATGTGCGTTACCTACTTTATCTGGGAATTCTTCTACACCATAGGCGATATTCCCTTCTGGGGACTTTCGGCAGCGATTTCACCAAATCCTCTTGACCGTTCAAGAGTAATCAAATCAGCACGTCTCATTTCGGGTATAATCGGCGGTCTTGCATCAACAATTATCACCGCCTGCATTGACCTCGGAAAGAACGGGGTCGTACCCATCAAGGCAGCATTCCTTGTAATGAGCATTGTTGCGGGCACCTTCGGTATGTGGCTCTTCTCTCTTGCGGGCACTCACACCAAGGAAAGAGTAGTACCTACAAACAACGAGCCCAGGATAAGAGACTGCTTTAAGTTCCTTTTCACAAACAGACCTCTTCTCACCCTTGTTTTCTCAGACCTTATCGCAGTTCTCGAGGGTATTGCAGGTATATTCAGCGTGTATTATTATACCCTTTGCCTTGGTATGAACAGCCTTTCGATTATTGCAGGTCTTCCCGGTACTATAGTCGGCTGGGTTACATACCCTGTTATGGAAAAGCTTGAAAAGCGCTTCAATTCAAGACAGATTGTTGTGGGAGCGACCTTTTTCCACGCCGCAGTTACCGTTGTGGTATTCCTTATCGGTATGAATTTCTACACCAAGCCCATTATTATCGTACCTCTTCTTATGATTCTCAACATATCAAGTGCATTCAAGAA
>JAZUAZ010000039.1:0-5145 GCA_045638245.1 Acutalibacteraceae bacterium
TTGTAGCTTTCATTTCTTCCTCGTCAAACCAGCGTGTTGTAACAGCCTTTGTTTCTGTGAAGAAGCGGAATGCATCCTTGCCGAGGCAGTGGAGATTGCCGAAGAATGAGAGCTTATGACCTGTGAAGGGGAATACGCCAACGGGTACGGGAATACCAACGTTAACGCCAACCATACCGCCGTCTGTTCTCTTTGCGAATTCTCTTGCATAGTAGCCGCTCTGTGTGAAGATAACTGAGCCGTTAGCAAAGGGGTTGCGGTTCATAAGAGCAAGACCTTCCTCGAATGTCTTAACTCTCTTGATGCAGAGTACGGGACCAAAGATTTCCTGGGTACCTACTGTCATATCCTCAGTAACATTGTCAAGAATTGTGGGGCCTACATAGAAGCCGTTTTCATAGCCGGGAACAACTGCATTTCGTCCGTCGAGAACGAGAGTTGCGCCTTCTTCAATACCCTTGTTGATCCAGTTGATAACCGAAGCCTTGTGCTCAGCAGTAACAACGGGGCCGAGGGTTGATTCGGGAAGATATGCGGGTCCGAGCTTAAGCTCTTCAGCATACTGCTTAAGAAGTGCTACAAGCTTGTCAGCGATGCTCTCCTGAGCAACAACAACGGGAAGAGCCATACATCTTTCGCCTGCACAGCCGAAGGAGGAGTTGATGATACCTCTTGCTGATCTTTCGAGAGCAGCATCTTCGAGTACAAGAGCGTGATTCTTAGCCTCGCAGAGAGACTGAACTCTCTTACCTGTTGCGGAAGCTTCTTTATATACGTGAAGACCAACCTTTGTTGAACCAACGAAGGTTACACCCTTAACGTCGGGATGCTTAAGGAAAATGTCAGCCTCAACTCTTGAGCAGGTAACAAGGTTAACAACGCCCTTGGGAAGACCTGCCTCTGTGAGAAGCTCGTTAAGACGCATAGCGGTCATAGGGGTCATTGAAGCAAGCTTGAGAACGATTGTGTTACCGCAAGCGATACAGCAGGGAACCATCCAACCCATAGGAATCATCCCGGGGAAGTTGAAGGGTACAATCCCTGCGAAGACGCCGACGGGCTCATAGTAAAGAGTGGTGTCGTAGCCGTTTGAGGTGTCTCTCATGCAATCTCCCATAGTAAGTGAGGGAGCTGAGATAGCGTGTTCAACGGGTTCCTTAACCTTGAGGATGTCGCCCTTTGCTTCGGAAAGTACCTTACCGTGTTCGAGAGCGCAAAGCTCTGAAAGCTCGTCGAGATGCTCGTTGAGAAGCTCACGGAATTTATAGAGAACCTGTACTCTCTTCATAACGGGAGTGTTTGACCATGCGGGGAAGGCTGCCTTAGCGGAAGCGATAGCTGCCTCAACCTCTTCCTGAGTACAGCAGGGTGTTTCGGCGATTACTTCACCTGTGCTGGGATTGTAAACGGGCATATACTTTTCTGTTTTTGACTCAAGCCACTGACCGTCAACAAAATATTTAAGTCTTTTGATATTGCTCATTTTTTGTTGCTCCTTTGCATTCATAATATTACATTTTATATTAAACCGCAAAACTGAAAATAAATCAAGAGAAAATCGTCAAAATTTCTCCTTTATAGGATAATATTTTCTGTTGACTCTATAAGCATCTGCCTCGCATCAGCTTTTATATGCTCAAAGGGAAGATGCAGAGGATTGGTTTCGATAATATGCGTAATGCCTTTTTTCTCTGCTTCGACTGCTGAAACCTCACTTACACCTACAACAGCGATTACCTTTTTACCCTCGCTCTTTTCAGCCACAAAGAAGGGTACCTTACCCATAAGACTTTGTATGTCAAGCTTGCCTTCGCCTGTGATGATAAGGTCGGCATTTTGTATCTTTTCGGTAAAATCCGTTTTTTCAAGTATGTATTCTATACCTTTTCGTAAGTTTGCACCGAGAAAAGCCATAAGGCCGAAGCCAAGGCCTCCCGCCGCTCCCGCCCCCTCACAATGGGAGTAATCCTCACCGAGAACTGCTGAGCTGACTTCTGCAAGCTTTCTCAGGCCTTCATCGAGAAGCAGTACCTCTTTTTCTGCCGCACCCTTCTGTGGGGAGAATACATATGCCGCACCGTTTTCGCCGTAAAGAGGATTTACCACATCGCAAAGTACTGTTATATTGCATTCCGTAAGTCTTTTATCAAGGTCTGAGATATCGATGCTGTCAATGAGGCTGAGACCCTCACCGCAACGATGTACCTCTCTGCCGTTTTTATCAAGAAATCTGCCTCCGAGAGCCGCAACGGTACCGATTCCGCCGTCGGTTGTGGCACTTCCGCCGATGCCGATGAGTATATCCCTTGCGCCTTTATTTATAGCATCGAGAATAAGCTGACCCGTGCCGTAGGATGAAGCTCTGAGAGCATTGTTCTCTTTTTCGATTGTAATGCCCGATGCCTGAGCCATTTCAATTACGGCAGTGCCGTCGGGGAGAAGTCCGTAGTAAGCGGTTATATCACTTCCAAGAGGACTTTTTACCGTGCAGTATATTTTTTCACCGCCCATAGCGGTCAGCAGAGCTTCAACAGTACCCTCGCCACCGTCTGCAACGGGAATCTGTATCACTTCAATGTCAGGGTACCTTTCTTTAAGACAGCCGCTTAAAACGGAGCATACCTCGGTTGCCGAAAGAGTACCCTTGAAGGAATCAGGTACGATAACAACCCTTTTCATAATATCACCATATTTCTGATATCACTGAGACCTTCTGCAACGATGGCTCCCGAGAGGGAAAGAATTTCTCTTGACTGATGTCCTTTAGCAACGAGTACACACTCACATCCGATACTGTCTGCAACCTCTTTGTCGTGAGCAGTATCGCCTACGAAAAGCACGTCAGCGGGAGAAATGCCGTTTTCCTGCATCCATTTTTCGGCAACGGATACCTTGCTTTTTACGTAAATATCCGAGGTGCCGAGAATATCTGTGAAATATTGCTCGACCTCAAAATATGTAACCTGCCTTGTCAGAAAGCCCTGCTCTGTTGCGGAAACTATAATCTGCTCTGCACCTGCCTGCCTGAAGCAACGAAGAAGAGACAGAGCCTCGTCGGAAATCTCCGCGAAGGGGTATCTTTCGTCATACATAAAGGCATACTGTCTTGCTACTGCTTCAAAAGGCTCTTTCTCAAAGTCAAATCCGAGTTCCTTATAGAAATTTTGTATAGGGAAGGTGAAAAGATTCCTGTATTTATCGGCATTGTCGATAAGAGGAAGCCCTCTTTCAGAAAGGAGGACGTTTATTATTTCAATATTGATATCCACATCATCAAGAAGAGTGCCGTTCCAATCCCATATAATATATTTGTATCTGAGCATATTTATCTTCCTTTCACTCCGTAAGGCTCTGAGCCTTGCGGAGCTTAGCTTAAAATAAGTGATTCAATCAGTTCTGCAATATCGCCCATTGTATGAATCTTGGATTCAGCATCCTCAGGGATTTCTACGTCGAAGGTGTCTTCAAGCGTCATAAAAAATTCTGCTACATCAAGGCTGTCTGCATCAATATCCTTTATAGTTGTTTTTTCCGTGATGGGAAAGTCGTCTCCGAGTCCGAGCTGTTCCCTTATAAGAACACAGATTTTATCAAAGGTCTTCATTGAATTCACTCCTTTATACATCATATTATCTGTAAAGCCTTTGTTTGTCAATAGAACTCAAAAATTCTTCACAAGGTAAGTTTTTGCTTTAGAAAAAGAAAAAAACAATAAAAATTTTTCCTCGGAATATAAATGGAAAAAAGTGACAAAACTTCAGTTGACAAACGGAAAGGGTGAATAAAATGAAAATACGTATTCTTGAAATTTCTGCTTTTGCGGCTCTTTTAATCTGCATAATTACTTGTATTGCTTTTGAAGATGATTGCAAAGATATCCGAAGCAACGTATTGCGTCTTCACGTTATCGCTGACAGTAACAGCACCGAGGCGCAAAAGGTGAAGCTCCTCGTACGCGATGCGCTTTTAGAGGAAAGCGGAGAGCTTTTTGAGGGGAACGGAAATATAGACGAGGCTGAAATCCGTCTCAGTGAAAATCTTGATACAATGCAGGAGGTTGCCGAGCGTACTCTCAGGGAAAACGGCTTTACATATTCCGCTGAGGTTGAAATCGCGGAATGCTACTTTCCTACAAGACAGTACGGCGATGTGACCTTGCCTGCGGGATATTACAATGCTCTCAGAGTAGTACTCGGCGCGGGTGAGGGGGAAAACTGGTGGTGTGTGATGTTTCCGCCTATGTGTCTGCCCGCAGCAAGTAGGGATGAGGCAAGACTTTCCGATGTACTCGATGAAAAAAGTCTTGATATAGTGTCGGACAGCGGGAAGTATGAGGTGCGCTTCTGGATAGTTGAAAAGTGGTATGAATTCAGGGAGTGGGTAGGGGATAGGGTGTAAAGCCGTTAAAGTTTGAAGAAAGGCTTGAAGAGATGAGTGTATTCTTCTGATAAACCATAAAAAATACGAAGGCAATACCGAAGGGTATTGCCTATTTCTTTTGCCTTGAACGAAAAAACTACCGGGACAGCCGTCTGACTATCCCGGTAGGAAGATACTGTTTTATGCTGCGGGAGCGACCTCTTCTTTACCGAGGAAGCTGTTGGTAAGATACTCGAAGATAGCCTTGAGCCACTTGAATAAAGCCATAAGCTTTGTGATAAGTGTGCTTTCCTTCTTATCTTCAACTCCGCCCCACTGTGAAACGTTGCAGTTTTCTTCTGTCATTTTTTCAAGCTTTTCGGTTTCATCGTTGTAAACCATAAATCTTGAATAAACAGTGTCTGTATCTGTTGTAAGGTTTGTGCTCCATAAGAAGTTGTTGATAATATTGTGGTCGGGAGTCCAGTTATCGTGGTGGAGATTCTTGATAACGTAGGTTGTATCCTTGAAGCGTGCAGTTGAAAGGTCAATCTGCTTATCTGCTGAGATATATGCACCGAATCCGAGCTCTGTTCTTTCTGCAATATACTCGTCAGGAAGTGTTTTGCTTACGTTGGCTGTTGTTGCACCGAAGGATGAGCTTTCAACGGTAACCATTGAGTCACCTATCATATTCTGACTTTCGATGAAGGGGTACATCTGATAGCCGTACTTTACAATAGCACCGAAGTGTACACCGTACTCTTCGCACTTATCGAGGATTTC
>JAZUAZ010000040.1:0-3335 GCA_045638245.1 Acutalibacteraceae bacterium
GTCCTTCCAGATTTTTGTGTTTGTATAGTTAAGGCTTACACCGGTTGTCTGTATCATAACGCTTACAACGCAGACAGCCTTTACAGTTCCGTCCTCTGAGGTACAGGTGATTGTTGTTTCACCTACGCTCTTTGAAGTAACAATACCGTCGGAGTCAACAGTTGCTACAGACCTGTCTGAGGATGACCAGGTTACCTTCTTGTTTGAAGCATATTCAGGTACAAATACAGGCTTGAGAGTTATACTCTTACCGAGATAAACTGACTTTGTGGCAGGAAGCTCGATTTTTTCAAGAGGCTGTGTTACTGTAAGAATACAGGTATCGTACTTTTCCGTACCGTCCATAGCCTCAGCCTTGATTACAACAACGCCGGGATACTTGGCGGTAACGACACCGTTTTTATCAACAGTGGCAATTTTCGGATCGCCTGATGACCATTTTACATCGTTGTAGCTTGAGCCGTCGATGTTAACAACCGTAGCTGAAAGTCTGTATGTTGCAGGTACGGCAAGATTGAGAGAGGATTTGCTTACCGTTACCATTGAAGCCATTTCGGTAACTCTTACCTTACCCGTAACTGTTATTCCGGTACCGTCCTGAGTTGTTGCGGTAATTGTACAGGTACCGATTCCTCTGGGATAGAGAACACCGTTATAGTCAACCTCACATACGCTCTTGTCACTGGTCTTCCAGTTGAGAGTCTTGTTGCCTGCGTTTTCCGGCATAATGACCGTTGTGAAACGCTCACCTGATGAATTCAGCGTGAGGACCTTCAATTCATCCACAAGAGCAAGTGATGTAATAAGAGGCTTTACAACAACTGTAAAGGAGCCGCTTATATTTGTTCCGTCGGTAGTAACATAAGTAACCTCAACGGTACCTGCCTTAAGACCTGTAAGCTTTGCGGAGGCAACGCCCGCCGCACTTGTTTTTACATCACTGATTGAAAGAATGCTGTTATCGGTACAGCTCCAGCTGAGGTTTTTATTTGTAGCATTTGAGGGTACAACAAGAACATTGAAGGTATAGTCCTCGCCTGCAGTAACGGTTATAGTCTTTGAGGTGGAAAGCTCCGCAGACGAAAGAGATGAAACGGGAATTATCTCGTTTACCCTTACGGTACAGGTTGCAGAATATATGCTTGTACCGCTCGTAGCAGTAACGGTAACGGTACATTCGCCCTCACCTACACCGATAACAACACCGTTATCACTTACGGAAGCAACATCCTTGTTGCTGCTTCTCCAGATATAGGTTACCTTATCAGTGGGAAGTGCAGTACTGTCGGCACCGTAGGCTGAAGCGGTAAGAGTGAATCTGTCACCCTCGAAAAGCTCAAGGCTTGAATGGGAAAGGCTTACTCCGCCGAAGGGATTGAGAGTAGTAACCGTACAGGTTGCACTGTGACCGTTTGAGGTTGCGGTAATTGTTACAGGCTGCTGAGAATGCTTGTTAACGGTAACAACACCGTCCTTTACGGAAACGGCTGCACTGTTATTGCTTGTCCACTCAACAGGGTCAGCACCCTTTCCGTCGGGAGCGAGAATTGCTCTGAGGGTAAAGCTTTCACCGACGGCTGCGGTGTATGTTGAATTACTGAGAGCAACACCTGTGGTATGATACTCAAGAGCCTCTATTGCTTCGAGCAGATACTTAGTACACTCGTCAATGTACTCCTGGTCAAAGCCATCGGGATTCTTAAGAACACGAAGAGCCATATTGTACTCTCGTTCAAGATTTTCGGTGTTGATGTACTTATCCCATTCTTCCGGAGGGACAAGGGCCGCAGCAGCAGACAGTGATTCTATGTTCACTGCTCTTGCCTCCACTCCCAAAGGCTCCGTTACAGGCATAACGGGAACTGTACCCACCACCATGAGTACACACATCAGACACGCTAAAAGTCTCTTTTTCATTTTCATCTACCTCGTTTTCTTCCGAATTTGAAATTTATAGTCATTTCGTAATATAATGTATAATATATAATACTAATATGGCATTAAAATCCACAATAGTGGTAACATTATAAAGCAAAAGGCTCACGGTGTCAACCGAAGTTACAGAATGTGTTGAAAAAGTTTACAATTTATGATAAAATAGAGCCAATTGATGAACAACAGATTAACTCCCCTCGACGGAAAGGACGGAATAAATGTGAAAAAATTTATCTCTTGGAACGTTAACGGAATACGTGCCTGTGTGACAAAGGGCTTCCTTGAAGCCTTTGCAGAGCTTGATGCGGATATATTCTGTCTGCAGGAAACAAAGCTTCAGGCAGGTCAGATTGATATGCCTCTTGAGGGCTATTATCAGTATTGGAATTACGCCGAAAAGAAGGGCTATTCGGGCACTGCAATCTTCACAAAGGAAGAACCCATATCCGTAAAATACGGTATGGGCATAGAGGAGCACGACACCGAGGGAAGGCTTATCACACTTGAGTTTGAGGACTTTTATTTCGTCACCTGCTACACCCCCAACCCTCAGGACGGTCTCAAGAGAATCGACTACCGTATGCAGTGGGAGGACGCCTTCAGGGAATACCTTCTTGAGCTTGATAAAAGTAAGCCTGTTCTGGTCTGTGGAGACCTGAACGTCGCCCATAACGAGATTGACCTCAAGAACCCCAAGAGTAACCGAGGCAATGCGGGCTTCTCCGATGAAGAGAGAGGAAAATTTTCACAATTATTAGAATCAGGCTTCACAGATTCCTTCCGATATTTATACCCCGACCTTGAGGGAGCCTACTCCTGGTGGAGCTACCGTTTTCAGGCAAGAGCCAAAAATGCAGGCTGGCGTATTGACTATTTCTTAGTCTCGGAAAGAATAAAAGAGCAGATAAAGGAAGCTAAAATCCACAGTGAAATTTTCGGTTCGGACCATTGTCCCGTGGAGCTCGTGCTCGGGTAAATTCGGAGTGCGGAATGCAACCTCTCCGTCACAGTCTCAAAGGCTGTGACACCTCTCCTTTCGGGATAGGCAAGGTTAAGGTAGCTCCTGCGGAGCATTGTAATGCAAATTTAGGGAAGCCGCCCTCAAAGTCAGAACATTATTACATATCAGAAAGGTGATGGTAGATTGACTTTTATTGATTTAAAAGAACTTAAACATTACATAGGTTGCAACCAATATAACAATTTTTTCTATAACACAGTTAACGAAAAAATATGCAATATAGAAGATATTGTTTCTGCATTATCCGTCAGTAAAAAAGAGTTTATTGAAAATTGTTTTTATTATGACTATATCCCGCTCCCAAGTCTTAATATCTCAGATGCTTTTGATAATTTTATAAGCTCTTTGAACAATAAAAAACTGTCTATGCATTTTAGAG
>JAZUAZ010000041.1:0-3813 GCA_045638245.1 Acutalibacteraceae bacterium
GATACCGCATCATCAACAGTGCAGGTAACCTCGTGTCGCGCTATTCTTTCCGCTTCAGCTACGCTCTCTATACCGGTACCGACAGGCTTATAGGGAGGATTCATCGTTACAAGATCATAGCTTCCGAAATCAAGCACACCCTTAAGAGAGCGAAGGTCACAGTTAATCGGTATAAGCCTTTCACCGAGAGAATTTATTTCAACAGACTTTTTAACCTGCTCAATAGCTTTGGGCTGAATATCAATGGCGGTTATCTCTTTCGTATCACTCTTGCACCATATGAGAGGTATAATTCCGCAGCCGGTGCCCATATCACAGGCTTTATCTTTTCTTCTGATTGCCGCAAAATTTGCAAGCAAAACTGCATCGGTACCAAAGGTATGACTGTCACTGACAACGATATCCATACCGTTACCTAACGGTTCTATTCTTTCGTCGGATAAAATCTCAGCCACTATAAACACTCCCCTCTCTAAATAACATACCTATGTATTTTATCACAATATTATATAAAAGTAAAGAAAATCACACAACAAAAAAGCTCCTCATAAGAGGAGCTTAAATTGTATCAGGAATTATAACTCAAGACCGCCGAGGATCTTATCCATCATAGCAACGCCTGCTTCTGTGTCGCCGCCGTAAAGAAGGATACCGAGGATAGCACCGAATACCTTGGTAAGGATACCGATGATTGTACCGAGTGTATCGCCTTCACCTTCTGAAGGATAATACTGAGCTGTAAGAACGATTACTTCACCGGGGAGATTGGGAATTTCGAAGCCGCCCTGAGGACCTGCAGGATATGACTTACCGTCCTTCTGACAGAACCAACCGTTGAAGTTGTTGCCTTCTGCGGGAGTTACGTAGGGAAGCTCTAAGGGACGACCTGCTACGTAATTTTCACCTACAAGAACAAACTCACCTGTTACACCTGTAACCTGCTCATATGTTGCAGTGTTCTGGTTGTAAACAGTTAAATAGTTCTGGCACTTACCGCTGCCGAATCTTAAAACAACAATAACATCCTGAGTCTTGTCGAAATCATTGGGAACAACAAAACCCTCGTGATCAAGAGCGGATGAGCTGATAGCCATTGTGCCGCAAATCATCATAACAGCTAAAATAACAGATAATATTTTTTTCATAAGATTTACCTCCTGAAATTTATATATACCTTCCGTATATTTTCTTGACTCGATTATATCACCCTACGAAAGAAAAATCAAGAAGTTTTTTTAATAATTACAATTTTTTTCATATTTCTTTACAAGTTCATTTAAATTGTGAACGTTTTTATTTTTAAAGGTAAAAAAACCGGTCTGAATATTGTGCAAAACGACAATATGAAACAAGATTTCCGCTTTTCTTGACTTTAAAGCAATATATATAGTATAATTTTTAAGAATGTATACAATTATTATGAGGTGAAAATTATGACAGATAAATTCGGTCTTTTCAACGGTTGGGGGCCCTTCGGAAAGAAATATGCGGGCCTTTCAAGAATAGAAAGCCACAAGGAGCTGGACGGTGTGCGTTTCGACTTTTCCGTTGCTCCTGCAATCCATGCATTTGATATAAGAGTACCCAACGTTACCCTCCCCTCAGCATATCACCCCTGGCTCTGTGATGAAAGCTACGGTTTTTTCAGCTTCAGACACGACCTAGAATGGAAGGATAAAGTTTATGCCGATGTTTCATACACAAGACTTGACAACGAAAGCTATCTTGTAAGAAGTGAAATAGTCAATAATACGGACATCATCAAAGACTGCGTTGTTAACTATTTTTCTTCTCTTGAATTTCCTCATGACAGCTACGCAACATTGAGGTTGCCCGAAAAATGTGAATACATTGATGCACTTGACTATCATACATATAACTATGCAATAACACGTCCCTGGGATCAGCAGAGTCAGGACGGATACAAGAAGGGCGAATTTCTCGACAAGGCCTTTGTCGGACAGAGAGGTCTCGGCGACAGAGCAGGTAAGTGGCATATGCCCTATAAGGTATTAAAGCCCTTCGGCGGCGAAAAGGGTGACGAGGTAAGCTATACGGTAAAGCTTAAGAATAAGTACGATAATGCCGTACTTGCCCTTCGCTACCGCACAAGTGATATTTTCTACGAGCAGGGCAAGCAGGTCGGAGTTCACTATATCAACAGTAAGAATACCGCTACCTTTATGCTTAACGAAAAAACAACCGTCGAGCTTTCTCCCTCGGATGTGCCGAGAATTATTTATATCCACCTCGGAAGGCTTACTGAAAAGGAGCTTAAACTCAGCTTCGTGTCCCTCGGTACCGGTGCGGCTGAATTTGACTTTCTTGCAATAACCGAAGCTGCTGACCGTGAAAAGGTGCTCGTTACAATGAAGTCTGCCGATTACGTACCTGAATTTACAAACGAAAAGGCTGACAGAGGCTATATAACCACTCTTAAGTATAAAAATATTGAGGACGAATACAAGCTCAGAGTATTTGATGATAACACACGCTTCCGTGAAATCGAAACAGGCGCTCTCGAGGACTGTATGACCGCAAGGCTTTCCAATGCCGACGAGACCTTCGATGACCTTACGGAAAGCTTCACGGGAGCCTTCAACCGCAAGCACAGTGACGAGGGTTTCTTCCACAATGCAATAAGTCACACTATTTTCGTACCCGCAGGTGAAAAAAAGGTACAATACGCAGTTATTTCAAAGGGCGTAACTGAATACAGAAGCGAAGCGGAGTACGAAAAAATATACAATGAAAAGAAATCAGGCGCTATCGACCTTAAGGTTAACCCCTCGGGTGAAAAGTACAAGCTTTCAAATCAGCTTCTTGCCGCCGCTCTTATGACCAATGCGGTTTATCCCATTTACAAGCACGGTGAATATATTATCCACCACACACCGGGCAAGCGTTGGGACTGCCTTTATACCTGGGACTCAGGCTTTATAGGTCTCGGTATGAATGAAATTGCACCGAAATTTGCAGAATATATCATTGACACCTATCTCAGTGAAGAGGATAACAAGGACTACGCCTTCCTTCATCACGGCTCACCCGTGCCTGTGCAGATTTATCAACTTTATGAAATGATACAGAAATCCGATAACAAGGAGCATCTGCTTTCATACTACTCAAGAGCAAGACTTTACTATCTCTACCTTGCAGGTAAAATCAGAAATTCGACCACCGCACGCTTCAAATCGGGTATTCTTACTACATACGACTATTTCTATTCAACAAGCGGTATGGACGACTACCCCGCTCAGGTTGCTATGATGAAGCAAAACCTTCGTGACAAGGCTTCTCCCGTTATTACAACGGGTCAGGTTATCCGTTTCGGTAAGCTTCTTTCAATTATGGCTGACAAGCTCGGTAAAGCAGACGATGTCGCCGAGTACAGAGCAGACTGCGAAAGACTCACCGAAGCCCTCAACAAGTACTCATGGGATGAGGAAAGCGGATATTACAGCTACGTGCTTCACGACGAAAAGGGTGAACCGAAGGAAAAATTCGTCACTAAGGAAGGCGAAAACCTCAACAAGGGTCTCGACGGTATTTATCCGATAATTGCAGGTGTTTGCAACGAAGAACAGCAGAATGCAATTCTCGGACACCTTAAAAACGAGAAAGAAATGCTTTCTCCTTACGGCATAAGCGCAGTTGATATGACTGCGGGCTATTTCATGGTAAACGGCTATTGGAACGGAAACGTATGGTTCCCCCATCAGTGGTTCATCTGGAAATCGATGCTCGATATCGGTGAAAATGATTTTGCATATAAAATTGCCGAACTCGCTCTTAACATCTGGAAACGTGAGG
>JAZUAZ010000042.1:0-4241 GCA_045638245.1 Acutalibacteraceae bacterium
AGTACTATTACAGAGACGCAGAGGGCGGAGCATGGCGTATGTATGTTTACGTTGACGATGCACATACATACAACAAGGCTGAAAATGCGGATACGCTCAGAAGTGCGGGTAAATCCTTCGGCAGATTTATGAAGCTTCTTGCTGATTATCCTGCAGATACCCTTAATGAGACTATCGTAAACTTCCACAACACACCCTCACGTTACAGAGACTTCCTTGAAGCTGTTGAAAAGGACGCCAAAGGCAGACGTGCAGAGGTTGAAAAGGAAATCCGCTTTGTTACCGACAGAGAGGCAGATACCCACCGTCTTACAGATCTTCTCGAAAAGGGCGAGCTTCCCTTAAGAGTTACACATAACGATACCAAGCTCAATAACGTACTTTTCGACAAGCAGAGCAACGAAAGCATCTGCGTAATTGACCTTGATACCATTATGCCCGGACTTTCACTTTACGATTTCGGTGACAGTATCCGTTCAGGTGCAAATGCGGCAAAGGAAGACGAGACAGACCTTGAAAAAATCTACGTTGACCTTGATCTTTTTGCAGGCTACACCGACGGCTACCTTTCCGAAACTGCAGAAAGTCTCAATGCTGCCGAGGTTGAAAACCTTGCCTTCTCAGCAAAGCTTATGACCTTCGAGTGCGGTATGCGTTTCCTTACAGACTACCTCAACGGCGACGTTTATTTCCGTACTGCCTACGAGGGACACAACCTTGTAAGAGCAAGAAACCAGTTCAGACTTATCGAGACCATGGAAGCAAATATGGATAAAATGCAGGCTATCGTACTTGAATGTAAGGAAAAGTATGTGAAATAAAAAACAACCGACAGGATGAAATGTTCTGTCGGTTATTTTTCTGATTTGTTTTTATTGACGTAGTCCTTCAGGACTTTATTGATAAATTGAGAAAAGGAACGGTCGTCAGCCTCAGCCATATCACGGATTTCTTTTACAACGTCGGCATCAAGGGTGATGCTGACTTTTTCTTTAAGCGGTTTCATTTTATCATCTCCTGTAAGTAGCATACCACAATATGATATTTTATATTGACAAATCTTATAAAGTAGGATAAAATACTACCATAAAATATAAGGAGGAATCTAAAATGAAGTTAAAGGAAAAAATGAAAAAGCATTTGTCAGTAATTTTATCCGTACTGATTATAGCAACGGCACTGCCAATGTCAATTTTTGCGACGGATATAGCATCGAGATACCTTACGGGAACCGATGCGATGAGGACGAATACAGATGCGGAACAGGTTTATGAGGGTGTTTGCGGTGAAAATGCCTATTGGACATTAGATAAAAAAGGCACTCTTACAATAAGCGGTACGGGTAAAGTTAATTCAAATCCATGGGAAAAAGACAAAATAAAAAAAGTAATAATTTCAGAAGGAATAACTGATATTTCTGAAGGTTTGTTTAGTCGTTGTATAAATCTTGTTGAGGTCTTATTACCAAATAGCCTGATTACAATCGGAACGACAGCTTTTGCAAATTGTACAAGTCTTAAAAGTATTATTATACCATCAAGTATAAAATATATATCTGAAGGAACTTTTTATGGTTGTTCTGCTCTTATAAGTGTAATTATCCCTGATACAATCAAATATATTGACATATGGGCTTTTGTTGATACATCTCTTGAAACAGTTCATTTTTTAGGAACAGAAGCAGACTGGAATAACATATCTTTTGACGAAATAGAAAATCAGGAGTTAGCGGATTCGGAAAAGCATTTTTGCGAGGAAAAAGAAGCAATAGCACCGAGTTGTGTTCCGGGGCATTTGGCAGGTTGGTATTGCAAGGACTGTGCTGGTTATGTAGTTTCAGGTGATGAAATAGATGCTATAACAGAGCATAAGTATAATGATGAATTACTTTGTTCCGTTTGTGGTGAAAAGTGCAAGCATGAGAAAATATACATATCTGGTTGTGGAGAATGTAAGCGCACAGACGTCTGCGGTGAAAATCTCACATGGACACTCGACGAGAACGGAACTCTCACAATCAGCGGTACGGGTGAGATGGCTAATCCTTGGGATACTGACGGATTGCCCTGGCTAAATGAGCCTTCCGAAATTAAACGAGTGGTAATTGAAGAAGGTGTAACAACTATAGGCAGTGAAGTGTTCTATGGGTGCACAAATCTTACGGATGTTACAATACCAAATACCGTAACAAGGTTATATGCAAGAGTGTTCTATGGTTGCACAAGCCTGGAAAGTATTACAATGCCTGATAGTATAACAACGGTGTCATCTTCGATTTTTAGTGGATGCACAAATCTTACTGACGTTAAATTATCGGCTTCTATTACAACTATTGAACCATATATGTTTTCTGGTTGTACGGGACTTAAGACTATTACAATCCCCGAGAATATAGATACCATTGATAGGAGTGCTTTTTCAGGTTGTACAAATCTTGAAAGTGTAATAATAGAAGGTATAAATACATCGATTATCGGTGATTATAATTTTGAAGATTGTGAAAATCTTAAGCATATTATTAAACCCGGTGGAGTAAGAGGTCTTCCTACCTATTCATTCTCCGGATGTAAAAGCCTTACCAGTATCGAAATTCACAGAGAACTGAGAACCTTAGGAACCGGGGCTTTAAGTGGATGTTCAAATATTGAGAGTATTACAATTTCAGAAAATGTTAAATTTATAGAATGGGATTTCTGTTCTGGAACTAATTTGGAAATTATCCATTATCTCGGTACTGCTGAACAGTGGGATGATATAGCTATATATGGTTACAATGAAACAATATTAAATGCTGAGCGTCACTATGTAACCAGACTTGAAGAACCTATAAAGGTTGCTGCTACCTGTACAGAGGTGGGTTATACATCAGATATTTATTGTGAGGAATGTCAGGAATATATTATAACTGAAAAAACAGCTCTTCCTCTCGGTCACAGCTTCACCAACTACGTTTCTGACGGTAATGCAACCTGTACAACCGACGGCACAAAGACCGCAAAGTGTGATAACAGCTGCGGTGAGACTGATAAAATGACAGAAACTGCAACAGGTCATAGCTACATCACCCACGCCGCAAAGGCGCCCACCTGCACAGAAGCAGGCTGGAAGGCATACGAAACCTGTGAAAACTGTGATTACACAACCTATGAAGCAGTTCCTTCAACAGGTCACAGTTACAGCGAGACTGTGACAGCTCCTACCTGCGAAAAGGAGGGCTATACAACATACAAGTGTGACTGTGGTGACACGTATGTCGCAGATAAAGTTCCTTCAACAGGTCACAGCTTCACAAATTACAATTCAGACGGTAATGCAACCTGTATTGCAAACGGTACAAATAGTGCGTATTGTGATAACAACTGCGGGGCAAAAGATACTCAGGTGATAGAAAACAGTACTACAGACCACGCAGACAAGAACAATGACGGCTCTTGCGATGAGTGCGGAGAAAAGCTCAGGGAAGATGAGGATAACAGCTTCTTCGGTAAAATTAAGGCTTTCTTCCAACGCATAATTGACTGGTTCAGAAATCTTTTTAAATGAGTATATCACGAAAGGCAGAGCTCGTCTCTGCCTTTTCCTAATTCCTGTCTCTCCCCATTTTTATCAAAAAAATTCTGTAAAGCTCTTGACATTTACACCTATCCATAGTATAATATCCGAGCTGTAAAGGAAAATCTCTTTACATAGGTAGGAGGGAAGTGTAAAAATGGCTGAAAATCTTGAGGTTACAATGCTTTTTGATATCTACGGCGGAATGCTTACTCAGAAGCAGCAGGATTTTATCGGCTATTATTACGATGATGACCTTTCCCTTGCCGAAATCGCTGAAAATGAGGGCATTACACGCCAGGGCGTACGTGATGCCATAAAGCGTGCCGAATCTCAGCTCTTTGCTTTTGAAGAGCAGTTAGGTCTTCAGGCAAGGCTCGAAAAGCTCCGTGAGGGTATGACGGAAATCCGTGAGCTCTGCGAGGTTATCAACGAGGTTAACCGCCGTACGGTGCTTTCAAGAGAGATAAACGATTCTACTGCACGTATCGACGTGCTGACAAGAATGCTCAGCGAATAAGTTTTACGATTTAAACGCTAACTAAAATAAACTGAAAAGGATTGATTCAAGTGGCATTTGAAGGTCTTTCAGATAGACTTGAAGCCGCCTTTAAAAAGCTCAGAAGTAAGGGTGCACTCACCGAGTCCGACGTTAAGGAGGCTATGCGTGAGGTAAGAATGGCTCTTCT
>JAZUAZ010000043.1:0-4003 GCA_045638245.1 Acutalibacteraceae bacterium
ACTTATCATTTTCGGTAACTTTAAGCGCAATTCCGAATTCCGATTTCAGCATTCCGGATTCTCTTAGTACATTCCGCCGCCCTGAGCCATAGCCGCTGCTGCAGCTGCATCTGCTGCGGGGTCGGGGATATCTGAAATAAGTGACTCTGTTGTAAGCACCATTGAAGCTACTGAGGAAGCGTTCTGAAGAGCTGAACGTGTAACCTTTGTGGGATCGAGGATACCTGCTTCAGCCATATTTACATACTGTTCCTTTGCAAAGTCGAAGCCGTAGCCTACCTTACCGCTTGAAATGATTTCGTTTACGATAACTGAGCCTTCAAGACCTGCATTCTTTGCAATCTGGCGAACGGGCTCTTCAAGAGCCTTGAGCACGATGCGGACACCTGTCTTTTCATCGGGATCCTCTGTTTCTTCGAGAAGCTTTGTAACTGCGGGTACAGTGTTGAGAAGTGCAACACCGCCGCCTGCAACTGAGCCTTCCTCAACGGCAGCCTTTGTTGCGGCAAGAGCATCGTCAATACGGAGCTTCTTTTCTTTCATTTCGGTTTCTGTTGCGGCACCTACGCGGATAACTGCAACACCGCCTGCAAGCTTTGCAAGTCTTTCCTGAAGCTTTTCGGTGTCGAATTCTGAGGTTGAAACTTCAATCTGAGCCTTGATCTGGTTGATACGGGCCTTGATCTGAGCCTTATCACCTGCACCGTCAACGATAGTTGTGTTTTCCTTTGTAATCTTAACCTGCTTAGCAGAGCCGAGCATATCGGGAGTAGCAGTCTGTAATTCAAGACCGAGGTCTGAGGTGATAACCTGACCGCCTGTGAGAATAGCGATATCCTGAAGCATTTCCTTTCTTCTGTCACCGAAGCCGGGAGCCTTTACAGCAACACATGTAAATGTACCTCTGAGCTTGTTAACGAGAAGAGTAGCAAGAGCCTCACCCTCAACATCCTCAGCGATGATGACGAGCTTTCTGCCCATCTTAAGTACCTGCTCGAGAAGGGGAAGTACTTCCTGGATGTTTGAAATCTTTTTATCTGTGATAAGGATAGCTGCATCGTCGATGATAGCTTCCATCTTGTCAACATCTGTTGCCATATAGGGAGAAATATAGCCACGGTCAAACTGCATACCCTCAACAACTTCCTTCATTGTTTCTGCAGTCTTTGACTCTTCAACGGTGATAACGCCGTCAGTTGTAACGATTTCCATAGCCTCTGCAATGAGAGTGCCGATTGACTCGTCAGCTGATGAGATAGTAGCAATTCTTGCGATATCCTCGAAGGTTGTTACGGGGCTTGAATTTGCCTTTACAGTTTCAACAGCAACGTCAACAGCCTTTTTGATACCCTTCTTTACTACCATGGGGTTAGCGCCTGCGGCAACGTTCTTCATACCCTCACGTACGAGAGCCTGAGCGAGGAGGGTAGCGGTTGTTGTACCGTCACCTGCAACGTCGTTTGTCTTTGTAGCAACTTCTTTGATGAGCTGAGCACCCATATTTTCGAAAGCGTCCTCAAGCTCAATTTCCTTTGCGATTGTAACACCGTCGTTTGTGATAAGGGGAGCGCCGTACTTTTTGTCAATTACAACATTTCTGCCCTTGGGGCCGAGTGTGATTTTAACGGTATTAGCGAGTTTGTCGATACCGTTCTGAAGAGCTTTTCTGGCTTCTTCACCGTAAATTACCTGTTTAGCCATTGTATGTTACCTCCAAAATTACTCAATAACTGCGAGAATGTCATTCTGACGAACGATAGTATATTCTTCGCCGTCAACCTTAACCTCAGTACCTGCATACTTACCGGTGATAACCTTATCTCCGACCTTGACGAGCATAGTGATTTCCTTGCCGTCAACGATCCCGCCGGGACCTACTGCAACAACCTCGGAAAACTGAGGCTTTTCCTGAGATGCGGTTGTAAGAATAAATCCGCTCTGTGTTGTTTCTTCAACCTCGGTTGCCTTGAGAACAACTCTGTCGAGAAGGGGTCTGATATTCATAATTCAATCCTCCTGAATGTATTTATGTTTTGGTTAGCACTCTCAGCGTTTGAGTGCTAAATCATATTTTACACTATAATTTATAAAAGTCAATACTTTTGAAAAAACAAATGGCAATTATTGTTAAGTTTTAATCGTCAATAATCGACTTGATGGCTGTTATAATATTAAAAGGTGATAAACATGGAGAAAAGAATAATATCTCTCTTTACATTTTTCTGTTTTTGTTTCGCCTTGCTTATGGCGAGGGTTGCATCAATAACCTCATCAGAGTTTTCTCTTGTCGGCAAAGCTGGCGGCAGCAGAACGGTTACTGTGGGCAGAACGCGTGGAAAAATATACGACAGAAACCTGAATCTTATGGTAGATGAAGAGGAAAAACTTATTGCAGTAATTACGCCGGCTGTAGGGTCATTGCAGTATCTTGATATAATGAAAGAGAAAGATTTTGTGCATAATATGATAGAAAAGGGTAAACCGTTTGCCGTTGAAGTAAAAAAGAAAATCAGCAATGAATTTATAAGAAGCTTTTCTGTCCCGGTACGTTATTCAGCAGAACAGTCTGCTGTTCATCTTATAGGGTATCTCACCTCTGACAGAGAAAACGGTCTTAGCGGAATTGAACGGGCATACGATGATTTTTTTAAGAAAAACTCAGGAGAACTTACCGTAAGCTTTGAAGTGGACGCAAAGGGTAGAGTTCTTGCGGGCATGGATAAATATATCAACGACAGCAATTACAATTCTCAGGCAGGACTTATACTTACTGTTGATAAGGATATACAAGGTGTAGCAGAAAAAGCACTTGAAAACAGTTCAATAAAAAGCGGTTGTGCGGTTGTTATGCAGGTCAACAGCGGAGAGATAGTTGCTCTTGCGAGCGTACCGACCTATAATCCTCAGAATGTCGCTGGGTCCCTTTACGAAGAAAACTCACCTCTTGTGAATAAAGCGCTTCAGCAGTACAGTGTAGGATCGGTATTCAAGCCCCTTGTAGCCGCTGCGGCTCTCGAAAACGGAATAGATGCCGAGGCTGAGTATGAATGTATAGGAAGCTGTACGGTAGGGAATGAAACATTCAACTGCTATAATTCTACTGCACACGGTAAGGTAAATATGCAGACTGCGCTGGAGAAATCCTGCAATTGCTATTTTATAGACCTTATTATGAAAACCGATGTTGATTATCTTATGAAACTGTGCAAGGATATAGGGATAGGAGAGAGTGATAGTATTGCTGAGGGACTTGATACTGCCGACGGAGCACTTCCTGATACTGAGCTTTTGCGGATAAAGGGGGAGCTTGCAAATTTTGCCTTCGGACAGGGCTGTCTTATGATGACGCCGATACAGATGCTTAAAGTGTATCACACTCTTGCTACCGGTAATGTTATATCACCGACAGTGATATACGGTACTATGGATTCCTCGGGTAACGTACTAAGAGAAGGCGGAGCTGTACCTCAGAAGCTTCTTACGGATAAAACGGTAAAAAAGATGCGGCAGATGCTTTTTTCGGTTACGGAAAACGGAAATGCATATAATGCAAAAAGTGATATTGTTTCTCTTGCCGGAAAAACAGGTACAGCGCAAAGCGGAATGTATAAAAACGGGCGTGAAATATGCCGTACCTGGTTTGCGGGATTTTTTCCCGCAGAGGCACCTGAGTATGTTGTGGTGGTTATGAACGAAAACGGAATGGGCGGTAACAGTGACTGTGGACCCGTATTCAGGCAGATATGCGAAGGTATAGTTAATTGAAAATAAATTTGCAACAGATTAGGAAATTTGTTGTATTGTAATGAAAAAAATTGACAACCGTCGCTTATTATGATATTATATATTCAAATATAGCAATATAATGGAGATATAATTATGGATTTTAAAGAATTTGTCAGAGAAGCAAAACACGGTCCCGAGCCCGGGGATAAAATAGAATATTTTGATATTAAGGCAAAGGTTTCGGCGAATGTTCTTACCAATGCGCAGGATATGCCAA
>JAZUAZ010000044.1:0-1542 GCA_045638245.1 Acutalibacteraceae bacterium
AAGTGCTTCGACACAACAATGGGTCTCACTCCTCTTGAGGGTATCATGATGGGTACTCGCTCAGGCTCAATCGACCCCGCTATTATAGAGGTTCTTTGCGAAAGAGAAAACCTCACCGCAAAGGAAGTTGACAATATCCTCAACAAGAAGTCGGGTATGCTCGGCCTTACTGCAGAGTACGACGAGAACTGGAATGAAATTCCCGGCACAGCGACAAGCGACAACAGAACAATCGAAGGTCGTTCAAGAAACGGTGACAAGAGAGCTCAGCTTGTTGAAAAGATGCTCTGCCACGAGCTTGTTAAGTACATCGGCGGCTTCGCAGCAGCTATGGGCGGCGTTGATGCAGTTGTATTCACCGGCGGTATTGGTGAAAATAACCCCCATTACCGTACAGCAGTAGCAGAAAAGCTCGGCTTTATGGGTACTGCAATCGATGAAGCACCCAACAGTGTAAGAGGTCAGGAGATTGAAATCTCAACAGAGGATTCAGCTCTCAAGCTTCTTGTTATTCCCACCGACGAAGAGCTTCTCATCGCCCAGGATACATACGAGCTTACAAAGTAAGAAAAAACCGCCTTCGGGCGGTTTTTTTAGTAGTCAGTAGTAAGTAGTCGGTAGCCACACGCATAGGTGGGGGAGAAATTGAAAACACTGCCCGCGGAACTAAGCAGATACCGTAGGGGCGGCCATTGGCCGTCCGCTATATTTGTTTTTTGAGAAGGTTTACACAGATTCTTGTATTTTTAGGTTTTCCTTGCTTAACTGACGAATTTCAGAAGCATATTTAACATTTTTTACAGAACATAATTCTTTCAGAATATCTTTTGGTGTAAAATAGTTTTTTGCAATGCTCAACAGTATGTCTCCTATATCAGAATATGTATTGTAAATATTATAAATTTCTTTTTCGTCTGTTTCGGATAAGAGCTTATCGGCAATAATTTGTTGGTTCAAAGCTTCTTTTTTGCTGAAGTTATTGTTGTTAAAACATAAGTATTTAAGAAGTTCACGGTTGGGTGCATTTTTGTATAGTTCGAGCAAGTGGATAGAAATGTAATCGTATTTATGCAGATGTAGATTATAGAATTCTATAAAATCGTTAGGAGAGTAATCTTCAGATAAATAATAACGTGAAGCCATTGTATAAACGGGTGCATCATCATAAGGTATCAGCTTTGATAACCATTTGTTCTTTAAATTCATATGACAAAGGTCTGTTAGAGCAATTTTGTTTTTAATCAGATACTCCACAATATCATCGGATACCTCACTCGAAGATAATACCGAAAGGATAGCCTCCCAAGCCTCTTTCTCATAATTGCTTCCAATCAATTTTGCCATAATTCGGTGTTGTATATCATAGGGTAAAGTTATATCGTTAATTTCACAAACGGACGAATAAATTAAATCAATTACCTCTTTGCAAAAATCGACATCTTTTTCTAATAATTCACTAAGTTTGTTTTCGAAACACATTTTGATTACCACCTTTTTTGTTAATCTAATTTTAGCTGTTTATATGAAATTTGTCAATGTTAT
>JAZUAZ010000045.1:0-10826 GCA_045638245.1 Acutalibacteraceae bacterium
GTACCGCAATCCTGGATACCGAAATTGTTTATCTTTCTGTAGCCGGGTATGCTTACCGACCACACGCCATTTTCCTCGTTGATTGTCTCTGCAACCTTTTCGAAAATACCGCCGTGAAGGTGTCCGTTGATGAAAAATACATTTCTGTATTTTTCCATAACAGCTCTTACCTCATCGTTCTGCTCACCCATATCACCTGTCTTCCACACCTCGGGAAGCCCGTGAGTTTCCGCAAAGGGCTGATGACACATTACGAATACAGGCTTGCCGTCCTTGGTACCTCTTTTGAGCTCCTTATCAAGAAAAGCAATCTGCTCAGGTGAGATATATGCCTTTTCAAGTATTCTCTTCTCGGTACACAGAACGATAAAGGTATAGCCCTTTATGTCGTAGGAATAATACACCTTATCGGTACCAAGCTTTAAGTAATCGTTGATTTTCTTTGTGAGAATTTTAGTGCTCTGCTTAAAGAAGAGTCTTGCGTCGTGGTTACCCATTGTTACGAAAAGATTGGGCACTTCCTTTTGCTCATCAAGCACTCTGAAAAATCTTTCGTACTCGTTTTTAGTACCGTAATCGGCGATATCACCCGCAATAAGAAAAGCATCAAAACTCTCCTTTGAGTTGCCGATGTCAATAAATGTATTCTTGAGGTTATGCTCTGCACTTTCACGGTTAGGAAGATGAGTGTCGGCAATTATAGCCATTGAAAGGCGTACATTCTCACTATCCTCGAAGGTTATGGGCTCCTTATCCGAAACCTCATAAAGCACATCGTATTTGGGATTGAGTGCCTTGAACTGATTCATATATTTTTCAACTAAAAAAGGCATTTTCATTCTTTTCAGCTCCTTTTTGCAATATCCTTGTAATTATAATGCTAAATTACAATTTTTTCAAGTGGTACAGTAGTTTTTGCGGCATAATATATACATATCGGGCGTGTTTTGCACTTTTGATATTGACAAGGAGCAAAAACCCAAAATTTATGCAGGGAAATTTCCTGACTACCGGCTACTGACTACTGAAAAGGGGCTGTTTTTTTACAGCCCCTTTATCTTTACTCAATAGTATCAAGATTTACACCCTTGGTTTCCTTAACGCCCTTTGCAAACATAATTGCCGCAATTGAAACTGCAGGAATCGAAATAGCAAGGCAAGCCCACCATATAGGCAGAAGTTCTATACCTGCAATAATTGAGCCGTAGCCCACCACAAGCCCGATAATAACCAGAAGTCCCTCAGCACCCACAACAGATGCACGTATATCCGTAGGTACCTTTTCGGTCATCATAACATTCATATAGTCTCTGCCTATCCAGTAGGAGCCCTGATAAAGACCTGCAAATGCGCCTATGAGATAGGGATTCCATCCGAGAAGTATACCTGCAACAAAGAGACAGTAACCGATAACACAGGTTGCGGAGAAGCCTGTAACGGTGACCTTTCTGCCAAGCTTATCCGCAATGAAGCCCGAAAGGAATGTGATTGAAGCATACACCACAGGCACCATAAACAGAGCCTTGGTTGTCTCTCCCGTACTCATACCCGCCTCGTGCATAGTCGATTCAAAATACAGAGCGATTGCAGGCATAGCTGAGTCAAATATGATGTGTGAAATGATAAGTCTCTTGGTGTCCTTGTTTGCGAAGATATACTTAACACCGTTGAAAACGCTCGCCTGATTTCTCTGTGCTTCCTTCTGCTGCTTTTTGAGAGCCTTTTCCGCTTGCCTTTCTTCAGTCGGGCGTGAAAGATACTCTATTCTTTCTCTTACAAATACCTTTGTATCCTTTGCAAAGAGAAGTACGAGACCTACCGCAACAAAACCCAGAAGAGCGGGCACAAGAAAAATCTCACGCCATTTTGTTGCATCGTCACCCATAAGAATATCCCTTAAGGTGGGGATAAGTATAACGCCCAGGATACCGAAGCTCTTAAGGAAGCTATATATCTTTGCTCTGTGCTTATCGGGCGCTTCCTCAAGGATGTATATAATCTGTATGTCGTGACCCATAAAAAAGCTGATAATCGCAAAGCCTACAAGAAACATTATATAGCTCGAGGAAAGGTAGATAACAAAAAGCCCCATTGCCATACCGAGAGTAGACATAACGAAAAGCGGTTTTCTGCCCCACTTATCGGCAAGCGCCTTATAAAAAGGTGTAAACAGACCGAATACATATGTAACCACACCTATTGTTGAATGAAAAGCAAGTCCGTCCTGGAAAGAATAGGTTTTGCCCATAAAGGGATTATCAACAAAAAATTCCGTTACAAAGGATGACTGCACCGTAACGGTAAGGTTACTTGTTACCTCATCAAGGATATTTACAAGTGCAATGAGCATAAGAAGAACTAAAAAGTACTTTGACGAATTGCCCCTTTTTTCTACTCTTTTAAGCTTTTCAAGCTGACGGCCTTCCTTCTGTACCGCCGCAGTTGTTGACTTCATATTTACCGCCTCCGTGGATTTTTTATAATTATAGCACAAGCAGACGTGGTTTGCAACACAAAAGCGAACCTCATCTGCATCCGTTACACACATACTTCTATTGACATGCTTCGACAATTAAACTATAATTGATTAGAAAAGATCTCTTTAAGGAGGAAGAATTATGTTTTGTTCAAAATGCGGAAAACAATTAGAGGACGGCTCTTCTTTTTGCGGATATTGCGGTAACTCTACCAAAACCGCTGCTCCCGCGGCACCAAAGGCTCCAGTATCCTTCGTGACACCGAATACTCCCGCTGTTCCGAAAAAGCCCGCAAAACCGTCAGAACCGGTATCTCTTATGACACCGGGAAGAACAACAGTAAAGAAGGAAAAGAAAGCAAAGAAAAGCAAGAAAAAGCTGATCCCTGTATGTATAATCCTCTGTCTTGTTGCAATCATTGCAGCGGCAGCCTTTTTAGTGTTCCCACTGGAGGTTACTCTGTCGGAGCCCGCAGACACTGAAACAACAACAGGTGTACTTAAGGATGCTTCATTTACGGTAAACTCAAATCAGCCCATCCGTGAAATTTCCTATGCACTGACCAAAGACGAAGAACCGTTACCTGAAAATTATCAGGTTGCCGTAACTGAAGGCGGTATGTTTAAAAAGAAGCTTTCTCTTGAGAATCTCAAGATTGAACCCGGTGAAACCGAGCTTCACGTTTCAGTTAAAACACTTTTCGGTGAATACAAAGAAATTATTGATCTCACATGCGACATTGGTGAAATTAAAATTCACGACAACTATGATTTCACAAACCTTACCGATGATGTTCAGATTATAGAAGGTGAGCTTCTCATTACCTTTGAAGACGGTATTTCCGAAAAAGAAGCTCGCAATAAAATAAAGTCCTGGGACGGCGAAGTGGTTGGTAATATCTACATACTTAATTTATATCAGGTACATTTTGACGTTTATTCCGTATCATCCCTTGAAGAAAAGCTCCACGATATTTTGGAAGAAGACGGTGTACTTGCCGCCACCTTCAACACAGTATATCCTGCTGATGAAATAATTATAGAGGCTACCCCCAACGACTCTGAATATGATAGCTGGAAGGTAAATGAACCTGGAGGAAACAACTGGTATCACGAATGCATTGATGCTCCCGGTGCGTGGGATCACGCGGATAAGCTTGAAACGATCCGTGCAGGCGTACTTGACGGAAGTCTGGATTATGATCATAACGATCTTCAGGTCAGCTCATCAAAATATTATTATCTCAGTTCAGACTCCGGTTCTACCCCGAAATCTTTCAACAAAGCTTTGGAAGAACACGAAGACGACTGTTCCGGTTATGACTGCAGTTTTTGTGGCTTACTTGATCACGGCACCCACGTTTCAGGTACCATCGGTGCAATTCCCAACAACAGCAAGGGAGTCTGCGGTGTTGCATGGAATTCCGATCTTTATTTTTCAAATGCTTGGATAACCAACGACAGTCTCTCTTGGATTCACGGCACAACCTCAAATTACTTATACTCTATCACCTGTCTTGCTATGAGCAACTGCCGCGTAATCAATATGAGTCTCGGTTCTTCAGAATCAACTGCACCCGATTCAGGCGAAGAGTGGGAGTCAGACTTTGTTGAAGAAACCTTTAAAAAGTTAGAAGACGCAGGTTACGACTTCCTTCTTGTAAAATCCGCCGGAAACAAAAACGATGACGCTTCCAATTACCGTTTAAACCGAGTTCTTGCAGGCAGTGACACTTGCCGCGATCATATGATTATGGTCGCCGCCATTAAATCTACTTCTGCAGACCTGACTCCGTTCAATTTATTCCCAACTCAATATTCCGTAGCAAATTACTCAAACTTCGGTGCACTTGTAGACATTGCCGCTCCCGGCTCCTCCGTTTACAGCACCGTTAACGACGGATATGAGAATCTGAGCGGCACATCAATGGCAACCCCTGTTGTGGCAGGTGTTGCAACAATGGTATACGGCGCAAAACCGGGGCTTACCGCTCCCGAGGTAAAAGAAATTCTTACAGAACAGGTTACCAAATATACTTCAAAAGGCGGAAGAACCTATCCTATCGTAAATGCCCACCTCGCAGTTGAACACGCTCTCGGAATAAGCGAAAACAAGCCCGTACCCGTACCCGAGGTAGGCTTCATCACAGGTATAGTACAGAATGCTCACAACGGAGACGTTATCTCAGATGCGCTTGTGACAGCAGTTAACAACGAGACTAAAGAACAGATTATAGCAGACGTTACGGAAATTGGCGAATATTATCTCTATGCAAACGCAGGTACCTATACTATGACCTTCCAAGCCTTCGGCTACATTACCGAAACGATCTACAATGTAAAGGTAGAAAACGGCTTAGTCAGATACAACGTACGTCTCAATATGGTATCCGAAGAAAACGATGAAAAGGGCATTGCAAGCGGTGCCATAATCAACGCCTTCGACGCCTCACGTATTCCCGGTGCCAAGATTGTAATATATCGCGGTATCGACAACAGTGAAGGTGAGGCTGTCACTACTGTATATTCAAATGAAAACGGCTATTATGAGGTCGAGCTCGAGCCCGGCAACTATACCCTTCGTGTTTCAGCCACAGACTACACTCCCGCAACTGCAAGCATACTTGTAATCGGTGATGAAACAAACGGCAATCAAGACTGCAGCCTTTCACCTATTCTCAAAGAAGGTGAAATACGTGCCGTTCTTACATGGGGTGCGTATCCCAGCGATCTTGACTCACATCTTGTAGGCCCCACCCCTGACGGTGATAAGTTCCATATTTACTACGAGGCAAAAAATTACAGATACAACGATATTCTGTACAACAACCTTGACGTAGACGACACCACCAGCTACGGACCTGAAACCACGTCGGTATATGTCGGCATAAATCAGGGAGAATACACCTATTATGTCCATGACTACACAAACCGAAACAGTAGCTATTCAACCGAAATGTCTGCATCTGAAGCGGTGGTAACCGTATATATCGGTGGCAGAGCTGAGCCTTACGTATTCAATGTACCTACCGAGTCCGGCACTCTCTGGAAGGTCTTCTCCGTTAAAAACGGTCAACTTACTCCTATCAACACTATGAGCTATGAGTCCGATGAGGACAATGTAGGTCACGAAGCAAACGGTGCTTATTTTACCCCCGATCCCGTTATACCTGAGCCGGAGCCCGAAGAAAACGAACCTGTCGCTTCGCACGATGAAGAATCAGTTGCCGCTTATGTTGAAGAAAATTATGATGAAATCTGTACATCTTTTGAAACAGGCTTCTCAAACTCAGATTTATCATGTGAAGCTACCGTCAGAGCCGAAGGCGCAAATATAATTCTTGATGTAAAAATCAACAGTGTAGACAATCTCAGCGAAGAAGAAAAGCAAGTATTGCAGACCAGTTTGGATAACACTAAAGCTACGTTACAGGACGATCTTTCAACACTCAAAGAAGAGATCCCCGGACTTGATAGTGTGATTCTCAATATTTGCGAGGAAGACGGGGACTTTATTGCCACAATAACTTTAAGCTGATCTTCTTACAGGTGACACAAAATAAAAAATTCATCTGAGCAATCTAAAAACAGTTTATACTTTTATTCCTGCAAGCAAAAGACAGTATCATCATTCATCAAAAAATCCCCGCTTCAAATCAGCGGGGATTCGTTTTTTTATATAGGCTTGATTACTTCACCGGGGCTTCTTCCTTCTCTGCCTTCACCCAGGGAGTGAAATTCACAGCAAAAAGGAAAACCTCAATAAGAGCAAGGGGTATCATCTCCATAAGTGCACTCTTGCCGACGGTGGCAAAAATCACCACAAAGGTACCGAGAATAAGAAAAGTACAAACCGTGAGCATGTTGAATTTCGTGTGCTTTTTACGGTTAATTATAAAGAAAAGGGCTATCGATGCTACTGTAAATGCTATAAATGCACCCGTTGCAACCCAGTGAGCAATCCTCTTCGAATTCCAATCCTCAATACTGTGGCCAAGGGTGATTGCCACAAGAGCCATACTGAAAAAGCCGAGTATACCGAGTACGGTAAGGAATCTGCTCTTTATGCCGAACTTTTTATACATATACTGTGTGTTGATAAATATACCACCGGAGGTAAGTACTCCCCAGAGCCAGAAAAAAGGCTTTCTCTCTGCGGTTTCACAAAGAAGCGAGAGAGTGCCAAGCTCGGAGGCGGGATTATTGCCCCAGAAGAAGGGAAGTGCAAGGCCGTAAACAAAGGCACAGAAAAGAGCGCCGATGCAAAAAGCTTTAAATGCTTTTCCGTTTGTGTTTTCTTTCATTTTAATCATCCTTTTTATGTTATTCTCTGTCCTTTTGTCTATTTTACACCCGAAAACAGACTTTGTCAAACAGTAAGCACTGTTTTGCCTGCGATATCACTTTTTCCTTCAAAGTAAAACATTTAAACTTTTGTCATAATGTTTGCATTTTCACATATATACTGATATAATGAAATTACCAAATGGTAAAGGAGATATAAAAAATGAAAAAGATTTTAGCACTCTCATTAGCACTTATTATGATGTTCGCATTTGTTGCTTGCGGCAGCTCACCCGAAGATAAGGTTGCAAAGTATGTCAAAGAAAACGGTGAAAAAATCGTTACAGCCTTTGACGAAGGCTTCGCAGGCTCAGGCATGGTTTATGAAACCGAGCTCAAAGCAGATGGAGCTACAATCGTTCTTGACGTAAAAATCAGTGATTTTGGCGACGAGTTTCCCGAGATTACCGATGAAATTCTCGAGCTTATGAAGCCTGTTATGCAAGCTGCAGCAAACGAAATGCAGCCCGAATTTGCAGAAAGCTTTGACGACATGAAGGAAGAACTTCCCGAGCTTGAAAACTTCATCGTTAACCTCTGCACTGCTGACGGCGACATTCTTGCAACATTTGAAACAAACAAATAATTGAACAACAACCGACAGTATCCCTGCTGATTTTTTCAGCGGGGATATTTTTTGCAATATATTGTTTTAACAGACAAAGTGTGCTATACTCATTTACAGATTTTGCAAAAAGAGGTCAGCTTTATGAAAAAAGATTTCATTAAGGGTGTTTCCGACGGTCTTCCCATCGGGCTCGGATATTTTTCTGTTGCCTTCGGCTTCGGCATTATGGCAGTCGGTGCGAATATATCTGCGTTTTTTGCCTGGCTCATTTCCGCAAGCAATATGACCTCAGCAGGTCAGGCGGCAGGCGTTGAGGTTATCGCCGCAGGCGGTACGCTTATTGAAATGGCACTTACTCAGCTTGTAATAAACCTCAGATACTCCCTTATGGCTTTTTCGCTTACACAAAAGCTCGACAATAGCTTCACCACACCTAAAAGACTGCTCTTTTCCTGCTGTATAACTGACGAGATTTATGCTATGGCAGTGTCACGCAAGGGCAAGATTTCTCCCGCCTACATGGCAGGCCTCTTTCTTCTCCCCTTCGTCGGCTGGACGGGCGGTACCGTGGCAGGAGCCTTTGCAAGTCAGCTTCTTCCCGAGGCTGTCTCCGACGTTATGGGTATTATGCTTTACGGTATGTTTATCGCTATTTTTGTACCCGTAGCAAAGAAAAGCAGACCGGTACTTGTCACAGTACTCGTGGCCGCCGCAATCAGCATCGCCTTCCGTTACCTTCTCACCTTCGTGGGTACAGGCTTTGCAATCATCATCAGTGCCGTAGTCGCTTCGGCAGTCTGCGGTGCAATCTTCCCTATAAAGGAGGATGAAGAAAAATGAGTATAATACTTTATATTGCGGTTATGGCGGGCGTTACCTACCTCGTCAGGATGATACCCTTCACCCTTTTCAGAAAGCAGATTAAATCACGCTACATCAGAAGTGTGCTTTACTATCTCCCCTATGCGGTACTCAGCGCTATGACAATACCCGCTATTTTCTATTCAACGGGAAATATCACAACTGCCGCCATCGGTACTGTTGTTGCGGTTATCCTTGCGTTTTTCGATAAGCCGCTGATTGTGGTAGCTCTTGCCGCCGCAGGGTCGGCACTGATTGCAAATCTGATTATATAAAAATCCCCGTCGGCTCTCCACTGAAAGGAAACCGACGGGATTGGTTTTATTCTTTGGGTTCAAATGAAAGTATGTTAAGAAGCTCTGTAAACCACTTGAAGAGAGATTCAAGGAATCTGATAAGGAAGCCTGCTGATGTCTGAGGTCTGTCCTCGTCGGGATTTGCTTCCCACGCTTCAGTGTTACAATTTTCAAGAGTCATCTTGTCTGCATAGTTGTTGCCCTTATTGTAAACAACATACTGCGAGAAATCAAAGTCATCAACAGTGAGCTGCTCACTTGCAGTGGTAACGGTGTAAAGAAGCTCACATTCCCACCAGCTCCAGTTGGAGTGCTTGTTACCCTTGATAAACCATGTGTACTCAGGATAAAGGCAGGTTGAAGCGTCTATCTGCTTATCAGGTGAAATGTACTTGCCCTTGCCCTCCGCCTCTCTCTGAGCGATGTACTCATCGGAAAGAGTGTCGTAAACAGTTGAAGTTGTTGCACCGAAGGATGCTCTTGTAACTGAAACAAACTGGTCAGCAACAAGGTCAGCAGACTCGCAGGTAGGAATCATCTGTGCGCCGTACTTTGCGATGAAAGCCATTCTTGCACCGCTGTCCTCAACCTTCTTGAGAAGCTCAGGGATTCTCTGACGTACGTTTTCGTCATATCTGTCAAGCCTTGCAATAAGACCTGCATACTCTGTTCTCTTTTCGTCGTTTTCATCACCGAAAACATATCTTATTGCATCCTCGTAGTCGGTATCCTTAACCGCCGCCCAATATCCGGGCCATGTCATAACGGTTGAACGTGCAAGCGCAGAGGTAACACCCTCAACTACCTTGTAGTAGAGGTATTCCTTTGTAACGCCCACAACAGTGTCGATAAGTCCGCTCTTTGTTGCAAGATCAAGAGTCTGAAGAATGAATGAATTGATGTTCATAATACCGAACACATTACAGTCGATGAGAACACGTGAGATTGCATTACCGTCAACTCTGAATTTACCGCTTATTGCTTCACTGATAGGCTCCATACCGTTTACGGTACCTCCGTCAAAGCCGAGACCGTAAATGCTGTCGGTGCCGTATTTTGCGATGTAGGCGAGTACAACATTAGTACCGAGGCACTTTGCAATAATCGCAACCTTGGGTGCGCCCGTTGTATCCTTAACCTTTTCTATGTGTGCATGAAAATCGTCAGCAACATCCCAGGGGTCAAGACGCCAGTCATAGTAGAACTTGTAATCAAGATCACCGTACCAGCCCTTTTCCTGCTTGTAATCTCTTTCAAGATTTGCGGCAACCTCATCCTTTCTCTGCTGTGAAAGACCTGTACCCTCAGGTGCGGTACCGTCTTTGTTAAGAAGAGAAGGAGCAAAAAGGTCGGACATTTCCTTATAGAGATTTTCATAATATCTGTCCCACTTATCCTGAAGTATGCCTTCGATAAGGAAGGGCTCAAGAATATTGACGGAAGCTTCAATGAGAGCGTTGCCGCCGTCTTCCTCTTCTTCACCCTCTTCACCTCCGCCGAGTAAACCCGAAAGAAGGTCTGTGGTTTTGAAAATCTGATTACCCTCGGCATCATAGAGAGGCTCTCCGTCGCCTGAGATTTCAACAACGGGAATCTGACTTCCCCAGCCGCTGATATTGGCACCGAAGGCGGGTACCGATAAGCCGAGAACCATTATTACAGTCAAAGTCAATGCAAGAAGCTTTTTCATAATTTTTCCTCCTGTCTGTATGTATTTCCATAATAGCATAAAGCATAAAAAAATTCAATATTTTTTACAAACAAGCAAAAAACTTCGCTGTTACAAGCTTTCAAACTCATCCGCAAGTCTTCTTGCGCTTTCCTGAAGCTTTTTCACACCCTCAAAAGCGTTATCCTTATTGTAAGCCTTCATATAGTTGTCCGCCTCAAGAGTAAACCAGCCCTTATAATCAATATCTTTAAGCGCCTTTACGATAGGCGGGAAATCAATATTCATCGAAAAGGGTATCTGATGGTCATCGTGAATTCGGTCATTGTCGTGTATATGCAGAGCCTGAAGGCGGTGTCCGAGGGTGTGTATCATATGCACCGCACCGTTACCCGAGCCCTCCATTTCGGCGTGACCTAGGTCGAGACAGGCAACAAGAAACTCATCATTTACTATGTCAATGTGCTTTCTGAAGTCCTCACCCGTTGCACAGGCGGCAAAGGATGAGCGGTTTTTCTTTTTATCCCAGCTCCACATATTTTCCGTTGCGATTTTCACTGAGCACTTTTTAGCGAAGGGAAGAAGCTCAGAAAAAAGCTCCGCATTCTCTTC
>JAZUAZ010000046.1:0-6327 GCA_045638245.1 Acutalibacteraceae bacterium
TCCGAGACGCTCATCAAAATCAACACCGCTTTCCTGCTCGGTACCGCCCTGAAAAACGCCCTTATATCTGAGATTTATATTGTTTATACCCCTTGAGCTGAGAGCTGAAAGGATATCATAGCACTGAGCAAAATCCGTATAAGTCTTTGAATCAGCAACCCCGATAAGGCTCATATTAAAGGGATATTCCCCGCTTAAGCTGCCGCCTGTTGTCAAGGCACCGTTTCTTATCATAAGCTCTCTTGCTACAGTTGCCATTGCGGTATAATCTGCATTTTCCTTTGAAATAAAGCGGTAGGAAAGCTTTATACTACCCTTATAGCTCACACCGGATACATAGCAGCCCTCATCCGTATTAAGGGACGGAGTAAGAACAAATTGTGCATATACTCTGTTGCTGCCTTCATCGGCAGAAGCCTTGTGTGCTTTTATTTCTGCAATGGCGTCGCCCTCGTCGATAACGGCAACGAATGCCGCTTCACCGGATTTCATTCCGAACACAGGCATAACTGCAGAGGCACCGTCTCCTTCACGGTATACATCCACCTCAAAGCTTTGTTTTTTCTCAGAGACGGTACCCGTATCAATAACAACTCCGCTTCCGTCGGGAATAAGAAGGAAATCACCTTCCCCGCCACTGTTATGTGCTCCGAGCCAGGGAAGTACCGAAAGCTTGCTCAGCACAACTCCGTCGCTTGTCTTTCCCATATCAATTGCAGAGCAGTCAACGCTTACGCTTACTGTACCGTCGGCACCCTTGTAAAGCACCGGTACGGTAATATCTATCAGCTTACCGTCGGAAAGCTTTTTGTTGAAGGTATAATCTATTTTTATGCTGTCCCCGTCTATCTCATAAGCGATGCCGTCAGTTGCCTTACAGTCACTCTGTGAATTGAGCGTATACTCGTTACCGCCGATAAGCAGAGTTATACAGATAACTCCCGCCTTCTCCCCTGCATAAACCTCGGGCAGACTGCGCCAGAGCTTTTGTGAGCCCGCATCATAAACAGAAAGGGAAAGACTCTCCTCACTGAAGCAAAGCTCCGACATATCGGTTTCCGAAATAACCTTCAACTTATCATAAGCGGCAGTATCGCAGAATATCTGCTCATCCTCCGCATCAGCAAGAACGTCTGTTGCCGCATCCTCTTTTTCCATAAAAAAGCTGTCAGCCGAAGTAACATCCTCAGAGCAGCCCGCAAAGCAGAGCATTATCGCCCCGACGAGTATTATACTTATATATTTTTTAAACCTTGTCATTGGTTTTCTCCTTTGTTTTGAACTGATACTTTTTTATTATACCACACTGTTTTAAAAATTTCCACTGTATTTAACTCATACTTTTTCTCATTATTCCGAGAATGACCTTTTCACGCCGTGAAACCTGCACCTGACTCATACCGAGCTGCTTTGCGGTACTTACCTGAGTCATACCCTTGAAATAGCGAAGCTCTATGAGAAGTCTGTCCCTTTCCTCAAGGGAATCGACAACGGTACGCAGTGCCATTTTCTCCGTTATTTCCGCTTCGGGCGGCTCCGTGGGGATATCCAGCTGATTTTCCTTTCCGTCATCGTCGCAGGCAGTAAGGGATACAGTGGGCAGTGAGACAGTTATCAGCTCAGAAGCCGTTGCAATATCAACACCCAGCCTTTGGGCGAGCTCACTGACCGTAGGCTCACGCGAAAGCTCAAGTGCCATTTCCTCTCTTATTTTCATCGCCTGTCGTGACCTTTCCTTAAGACTTCTGCCTATCTTTACAGCACCGCCGTCACGGAATATCCGCCTGATTTCACCGAGTATGACGGGCACTGCATAGGTGGAAAAAGCGAAGCCTCTATCTTTATCGAAATTATCAGCCGCCTTTATAAGACCCACACAACCCGCCTGAAACAAATCCTCGTAGTCTACTCCCCTGCCCCTGAATTTGTTGGCGCAGGAATGCACAAGACCGTAGTTTTCGCCTATGAGAGCTTCTCTTTCCTCATTTTTCTCTCTCACGGCACCGACCTCCCGTCAACTGTTTTTGCCCCATATCCGCTTTTTGAGTGTTACCGCCGTACCCTTGCCCGGTTGAGAGGTAACCCGTACCGAATCCATGAAGCTTTCCATAACGGCAAAGCCGAGACCGGCCCGCTCGGAGCCTGCGGTAGTAAAAAGAGGTTCCATCGCCTTTGGGATATCCTCTATACCCACACCCTTGTCACGAATTCTTATCCTGACAATATTATTATCCGTAATGCTCACCGTTATGTAAATTTTTCCCGCCTTTTCTCTGTAGCCGTGTACGATAGCATTGGTGACCGCCTCACTGACGGCGGTTTTAACGTCGTTCAGCTCCTCTATATCGGGATCAAGGCAGGCTATAAATGCTCCTATGGCAACACGTGAGAAGCCCTCGTTGACGCTTTTTGAATCAACTGTCATTTTAAGCTCGTTTACCGTTTTCATTACACAATCTCCTTCTGTTTTATTTCTCCGAGTCGCTCAAGACCTGCAAGACGCATCACACGGTAGGCTCCCGCAGAGAGATTTTCCACACGGATTTCTCCCCCGATGCTTTTCATAAGCTTGTACCGTCCCATAACGAGACCTATACCCGAGCTGTCCATAAATGTGACCTCACCGAAGTCAAGAATCAGAAGCTCAGGCCGTCTGCGGCTTATCTCTGCGTCTACCGTTTTTCTTATCATAAAGGCACTGTGGTGGTCGACATCACCCTGAATACAGGCTCTTATGTTTTTTCCTTCCGTTTGTATTTTTACTGACATAGCAATTCCTCCGAAAAATTAGGTTGGTGAATATAATAATCCGCAAAAGGAAAATTATTTGCCGAAGTATGTCAGCGGTATTACTTATTGACAGAGTAAGGGCGAAGGAGGTATACTTTAAAGGAATAAGTAACAGGTAACTCCCTACGTCAAAATCTTCGATTTTGCCACCTCCCTCGGGGAGGGAGGTTATGCACTAACCTGAAAGGCGGGAAGAGCTTTACAGTTTGAGAAAACTTTTCCCGCGATTGCGCATTGCGAATTAAGAATTGTGAATTGATAAAAGGAGGTTTCATATGACCTACACCGAAGCTATCGAATACATAATGAGCAGAAGAAAATTTCAGAAAAGCTCAGGTCACGAAAGAATTGAAAGACTGCTTTCTCTTTTGGGAGACCCCCATAAAAATCTGAAGTTTGTTCACATAGTCGGCACAAACGGTAAGGGCTCGGTTTCCACCGCCCTTTCCTGCATAACCGAGAAAAGCGGACTTAAAACAGGGCTTTTCACCTCACCCTACATCATCTGCTTCAATGAGAGAATCAAGGTAAACGGTGAGTTTATCCCCGATGAAGCAATAGCGGATATAACCGCCCTTATAAAAGAAAAAACAGACCTTATGGAAAATGAAGGTCTGTATCCTACTGTTTTTGAGGTCACTACGGCTCTTGCTATGGTGTACTTCGCAAGAGTACGGTGTGATATTGTCATTTTAGAGGCAGGTATCGGCGGAGGAAAGGACAGTACCAACGTTATAACCGACAAGCTCCTTTCCGTAATTATGTCGGTTTCCCTTGACCACACGGAAATGCTCGGTGAAACAGTAGAGAAAATCACCGAGGAAAAGTGCGGTATTATAATAAAAGGCAGACCCACCGTTTCTTATCCCTTTACGGCGGGAAATGGCGACTTCACACCTCAGCACAGAGATGCGGCAAAGGTCATTACTGAGCACTGCAAAGAAAAGGGCAGCGCCCTTACTGTACCCGATGCAGACAAGGTGCAGATTATCAGCAAGGATATATACGGCACCGAATTTATATACAACGGACTGCAAATCAAGGTCAATCTCTGCGGAAAGCATCAGGTCGCCAATATGATAACGGCAGTCGAATGTGCGAAAGCTCTGAGTGATACAGGCTATGACATCAGCGACTCCCATATTCAGCAAGGCATAGCCGCCTTCAGCATCCCCGGAAGGACGGAGGTTATAAGCAGAAAGCCTCTCATCATCCTCGACGGCGGACACAACGAGGGCTGTATGAAGGCTCTTCGTGACACAATTCTGAACTATCTTAAAGATAAAAAAATAATCCTTCTCTGCTCCTTTATGAAGGATAAGGATTACGAAAAAAGTCTCGGACATATACTCCCCTTATGCGAAAAGGCGGTGTTTACACGTACCGACACCCTAAGGGGCGAGGATGAAAATGTACTTTGTAAAATCGGCAGAAAGCACTGTGAAAGCATAGCAATTTCCTCGGTTGAGGAAGCTCTCAGCAAAGCTATGCCCGAGGATGACGGCGTGCTTATCGTGTGCGGATCGTTTTATCTTGTCAGCGAAGTGAGAGAGAGTTTAAGTAGCCAGTAGTCAGTAGCCAGTAGTTACACGCTGACACAGAAGGAATCCGAAAGGTGTTACCCGCGTCTGAAAGGCGATACAAACCTGAAATATGATATAACAGTTAATTTGTTGCTGTATGAACAAAAAAAGCACTCCGATTACCATCAAAGCGGAGTGCTTTTTTGCTTTTATAAAGAATTAATATTAAAGCGGAGGCGTGGGCAACACCTTCTGACCTCCTCCCACACCTACCGCGTGACTACTGACTACCGGCTACTGACTACTAAAAAAGCACCAAAGGTGCTTTTTTTATTCAAGCTCAAAGGCTCCTGTGTAAAGCTGATAGTATTTGCCCTTCTTTGCGATAAGGTCCTCGTGAGTGCCTCTTTCGATGATGACGCCCTTTTCGAGTACCATAATAACATCGGAATTCATAACCGTTGAAAGGCGGTGGGCAATAACGAATACTGTTCTGCCCTTCATAAGAGCATCCATACCCTTCTGCACGAGTGCCTCGGTACGTGTATCGATTGAGGAGGTAGCCTCGTCGAGAATCATAACCGGAGGATCCGCAACGGCAGCTCTTGCAATCGAGATAAGCTGACGCTGTCCCTGAGAAAGATTTGCACCGTTGTTTGTAAGCATCGTATCATAGCCCTCGGGAAGACGTGAAATAAAGGAATGAGCATTGGCAAGCTTTGCCGCCTCGATAATCTGCTCATCGGTTGCTTCAAGGTTGCCGTATCGGATATTTTCCTTTACCGTACCCGTAAAGAGGTTGGTATCCTGAAGAACAATACCCAGTGAGCGGCGAAGGTCGCTCTTTTTGATTTTATTGATGTTTATGCCGTCATAGCGGATTTTACCGTCGGCTATATCGTAGAAGCGGTTGATAAGATTTGTTATCGTTGTCTTGCCCGCACCGGTTGAGCCTACGAAGGCAACCTTCTGTCCCGGCTCGGCATAAAGGCTGATATTGTGAAGCACTATCTTCTCGTCATTGTAGCCGAAGTCCACATCAAAGAAGCGCACCTCGCCCTGAAGCTTCGTGTAGGTGACAGTACCGTCCTCGTGAGGATGCTTCCACGCCCAGATGCCCGTGTGTTCGGAAGTTTCCGTAATCTCACCGTCTTCACCGTGCTTTGCATTGACAAGGGTTACGTAGCCTTCGTCTGCTTCGCTCTTTTCGTCGATGACCTCAAAAATTCTCTTTGCACCTGCCATAGCCATAACTACCGAGTTCATCTGCTGAGAAATCTGATTTACAGGCATTGTAAATGACCTTGAAAGCTGAAGGAAGGCTACTACAGTACCTGCGCTGATTGCAAAGATGCTCATAAAGCCGCTTTCGGGGAATTTGCCCGCCGCCGTAAGAATTGCAAGGAAGCAGCCGATAATTGCAAGAATAACGTACTGCAAATGACCTAAATTGTTATTGATAGGGCCAAGCATATTGACGAATTTATTTGCCGAGAAGGCATTCTCATAAAGCTCCTCGTTCTTTTCGTCGAAGGTTTCTTTCGTTTTGTCCTCGCGACAGAAAACCTTGATAACCTTCTGTCCCGTCATCATTTCTTCAATATAGCCATTTACGTCACCGAGAGCATCCTGCTGCTTCATAAAGAATTTACCGCTCTGTGAAGCAATCTTACCGGTGAAGAACATCATAAAGGCAATACAGATTACAACCACAACCGTCATAGGTATGCTTGAGGTAACCATTGCAGTGAAGGTTACAACTATTGTCACAACAGAGGAGATAACCTGAGGAACGGTCATTGAAATCATCTGTCTGAGAGTGTCAATATCGTTGGTGTAGCGGCTCATTATGTCGCCGTGGCTGTTTGTGTCAAAATACTTTATGGGAAGAGACTGCATATGGGTGAACATTTCGTCTCTTATCTTTTTGAGCACGCCCTGAGCGACCACAACCATAATTCTGTTGTAGGTGAAGGTTGCAACGATACCAAGTGCAAAAAGACCTGCCATACGT
>JAZUAZ010000047.1:0-3418 GCA_045638245.1 Acutalibacteraceae bacterium
GTATATAATGCAATAGCAGAAATTGTGAAGGGAGGAGAATAATATGCCCGCATATAAAAGACCAAAAGCTCTTATGCCTATGTCAACGGGCTATTGTCCCGGTTGTCTTCACGCTCTTGCAACAAGACTTGTAGCCGATGCTATCGGTGAACTCGAGCAGGAACAGAATGCAGTTAATGTTGTTTCTGTCGGATGCTCCGCCCTTAACCTTTATTCATGGGCAGGGGATGACATCGGTGCAGCTCACGGACGTGCTCCCGCAGTTGCAACAGGTATCAAAAGATGTATGCCCGACAGACTTGTTTTCACCTATCAGGGTGACGGTGACCTTGCGGCTATCGGCCTTGCAGAAATTATGTCTGCGGCAAACAGAGGTGAAAACTTCACAGTTATCTTCGCAAATAACCAGACCTACGGTATGACAGGCGGTCAGATGGCTCCTACCACACTTATCGGTCAGAAGTCCACAACTACTCCCTTCGGCAGAGAGGCAGCTTCAACAGGTTATCCCTTACAGATGTGTGAGCTTATTTCAGTGCTTAAGGCACCTGCCTTTGTTGCAAGATATGCTCTGAACACTCCCAAGGGTGTTATGGATGCAAAGAAGGGCATCAAAAAGGCGTTTCAGTATCAGCTTGAGGGTAAGGGCTTTACCTTCATCGAGCTTCTTACAAACTGTCCCACAAACTGGGGTATGAGTCCTCTCAAGACCCTTGATTATATGGAAGAAAACACAATTCCCTATTTCAAGCCGGGTGTTTATAAAGATGTGGAGGTGCAGGAATAATGAAACAGTCCTTCGTATTTTCAGGCTCAGGCGGACAGGGTATTATGTCAGCGGGTATTATGCTCGCTCATGCCGCTATTGATATGGGCAAGCACGCCACCTTCCTTCCCGAGTACGGACCCGAGCAGAGAGGCGGCAGTGCAAAATGTACTGTTATTATCAGTGACGATGAAATCATTTCACCTCTTACAAAGAAGTGTGATAATCTTGTTGCTCTTAACGAGCAGGCTTACAATAAGTTTGCAGACACCGTCAGGGAAGGCGGCAGACTTATAGCCAACTCATCACTTGTTACTTCGGATGTTGCAGCAGAGGGAATCAAGGCTGTTGCCGTACCTGTTGATGATATAGCTCTTGAGGTAGGCTCAATCAAGGTTGCAAACGTGGTTATTATCGGTGTACTTATCGGTGCAACCGACATTGTAAGCAAGGATATTTTCGTTCAGAGCCTTGAACAGAAATTCAAGGAAAAGAAGCCGGAAATTCTTGAAATGAATATGAAAGCGCTCGAAAAGGGTATTGCTTTCGGTCAGCAGATGAAATAATTTTTATAAAAGGAGATAAATATTATGGCTAAGTATTCATTCGACACAAAATTCAGCGTACTTATGAAGGATCCCGAGGTTATGAAGATTGCAGACGAGCTTTGTCCCGACCTTCTTCATCATCCCATGAAGAATATGGCTATAGCAATGGGTTTCACACCCAATATGGCTATGGTTGTTCTTTCAAAGCTTTACAGCAAGGAAAAGATTGAGGAATTCCGTAAGCGTCTTGAAGCAATCGAATAATTTCAGCAGTTCAGTCGGAGCGGTGGATATACCGCTCCGATATTTTTTTAGTCAGAAACAAAATCATATACAAATATTGACAATCGCTGATAATAATGATAAAATTACTCTGCAAAAAAATTCTCAGGAGGAGATAATTATGAAAAAAGCATTATCTATAGTTCTCAGCGTACTTATGCTTGTATCAATGACTGCTTTTGCCGCAAGTGCAGCAGACTATGACCAGCCCTTCGATACAGGCACACTCAACTCGGAAAGATTCCGTATTCCCGCAATCTATACCCTCAATGACGGTTCTGTTATTGCAGGTGCGGATATCCGTTACAGTCACGGCAGTGACTCTCCCAACAACATTGACATTGCAGTTGCTATTTCCAAAGACGGCTATACCGGCTGGGAATACAACGTAATCAACTATCTTGACGACTATGCAGACGGCGAGACAGGCACAGACAGTGCTTCCTACATTGACTCAGCTATTGCTCAGTCGGTAAAGACAGACAGAATCTTCGTTCTTGCTGACCTTTATCCCACAGGCGGCGGCTGGAAGCCTTCAGGTGCAGAAACAGGCTTTGTTAAGATTGACGGCGTACAGTGCCTTCTTCTTACAGACGGCAATAACAATGATGACATCGGTTCATTCAAATACTACGTAAAAGACGGTGTTGTTTACAACAAGGCTGATAAAACCGCAACAGAATACACCGTTGACGCTGAATACCGTCTTTATAAGAACGGCGAAGCTCTTATGATGGATCAGAAGGGTTCAGAGGGCGTTGAGGTTCAGCAGAATGTATTCTACAATGAAGCAGAGCTTACCTGCTATCTTACAGCATATCTCTGCCTAAGATATTCAGACGATAACGGTAAGACATGGAGTGCTCCTCAGCTTATCTCCTCACAGGTTAAGCAGAAGGGTGAAACCTTCATCGGTACTGCTCCCGGCAGAGGTATCGTAATCAACCTTCCCGACGGCACAGAGCGTATCATCTTCTGCGTTTACGATAACACAGGTGCAATTGGTGCTCACGATCCCATTTTCGAAAATGCAAGCACAATCTATTCAGACGATAACGGTGTTACATGGCACAGAGGCGCTGAAACCTCAGCAATCGTCGGCATCCAGAAGACAAGTGAATCACAGATAGTTGTTATCGGTGAGAGGGAAGGTATGCCCGTACTTCGTATGTACGCAAGAAACGGCTCAAACTACATCGCTTATGCAGACAGCTACGACGGCGGTATCACATGGTCAACCTTCGTTCGTGACGAAGCTCTCCAGGGTACAAAGAACTGTATGTACTCCTTCATCAACACTTCAAAGGTTATCAACGGCAAGAAGGTTATCCTTTCCTCAGCAGGCGGAAGCCTTGATGCAAGAGCTAACGGTGTTGTAAGAGTAGGTCTTATCAACGATGCAGATGTTGATAACATCACTGTTGAATGGATTACAAAATATCAGCTTCAGCCCGGCTTCTTCGGTTATTCATGCCTTACAGAGCTCAGCGACGGCAACTTCGGTTACCTCTATGAGGATGAAGCAGCTCACATTCAGTATATGATCTTCTCACTTGATGAGGAAGGCAAGATTTCCGAAATCAACGGCAACAACTTTGAAGGTACAGTTAAGCTTACCTTCTGGCAGAAGTTTGTTAAGTTCTTCAAGGATCTCTTCAATGATATTCTTGCATTCTTCGGTCTTATGTAATTTATATTTACAATTAAAAGCAGTCACCTCGGTGGCTGCTTTTTGAATAGGTGGTAAAATGAAAAAGAAATACAAAAAAGCGCTTAAGATTATAGCGGTACTTCTTGTAATAAATACAGTATTTGTCTTTTC
>JAZUAZ010000048.1:0-3689 GCA_045638245.1 Acutalibacteraceae bacterium
ATTGCTTCACCGTGACTTTCGCCGAAAAGCGTTACTGTAAGATTGTTACCTATGGTGTTTTTCATTTAATCACACCCTTAAATCAAATTCATTATTTCATCTATGGTAAGCTCTTCAAAGTAAAAAGAGCCGATTTTATCGCATTTTACTACTGTTATTTTATCTCCGCCCGACTTTTTGTCGTGAGATATTATTTCTCTGACCTTTTCACGGTCAAATTCATATCTGACGGGAAGACCAATATTTCTTAAAACATATTCGGTCTTATCCTTGATTTTATCGCCGCACATCGGAAGAATACCGAGAGCGACACATTCACCGTGATAAAGCTCTCCCTCAAGGGCGGTTTCTATTCCGTGACCTATCGTATGACCAAAGTTAAGACTTTTGCGAAACCACACTTCCCTTTCATCATCTTCAACGACCTCCTTTTTAATAAGGAGTGAAAGTTCAATAATTTTGTCAATATTTTTAAGATAATTCTTATGCTTAAACATTCCGAAAAGCTCACTGTCGAAGCACATACCCATTTTCACACTTTCGGCAAGTCCGTTTTTTATGTGTCTTTCGGGTAAGGTTACAAGGACATCGGGGTCAATTATAACCTTTTTCGGCTGATAAAAAGCTCCGATGATATTCTTTACACCGTTAAGGTCGATTGCGGTTTTTCCACCTATTGAGGAATCGACCTGAGAAAGTAACGTTGTGGGAATATTGTAAAAAGCTATGCCTCTCATATAGGTTGCCGCCGCAAAGCCTGACAAATCTCCTACAACACCGCCGCCTACAGCTATAATTGCCTCCTTACGGGTAAAGGAAAGCCTTAAAAGCTCATCGCAGATTGACATATATGTATCAAAATTCTTACTTTGCTCACCCTGCGGAAAGGTGAAAATATAGCTTTCCGCAAACTGAGAGGCAACCGTTTCAGCATACTCACGGGGTACGCCTGAATCGGTAACTATAAGCACCTTACCCTTGATACTTAAAAGCTCTCCCGCCTTACGGAGTGCTCCTCTTTCAAGGATAATATCATAGCTGTCCTTGCCTAAATTTACGGAAATTATTTTTGATTCAGCCTCGCTTTTAACTGCATTTACATCGTTCAATATCTGATACTGGTATTTTTTTGAAATATCCATTGTGCTTTTTATGTAATCCACATAAAACTCTCTTATATCATCATTTTCAATATAACTGCTGGCATTTTTGATAACCGCTGATTCTCTTGCACCATCAAAAATCGGAAGCTCTCTCTCTTTCTTATACTCAGCTATTTCTCTGACGGCTTCCATTCTTTTTTCAAACAGAGCCGCTATTTCTTTATCAACCTGATTTATAGTCTCTCTTGCTTTATCAAGCTTTTCCATAATTATTTCCTCAGATTAAACCGTATTCTTTTGCAAGCTCTTCAAACTTAGCAAGTGAACGGATTATCATATCTGTGCTTACACAGTAAGAAAGGCGTACATAACCGGGATATCCGAAGGAATCACTCGGTACAAGAAGAAGGTCGTACTTCTTTGCAGTCTCGCAGAATTCTGTTGCACTTTCAATGGGACTCTTTACAAAGAGATAGAAGGCTCCGTCAGGCTTCGCAGTCTTAAAGCCGTACTTTTCAAATGCCTCAAGAAGAATATCACGGTTCTTTTTATAAATTGAGATATCGCCTGTTTTGCCTACGCATTTTCTTATAACAAACTGCATCATTGAGGGTGCACAAACATAGCCGAGTGAACGTCCCGCACCGCAGACTGCCTTATAGATAAGACCGAAATCCTCAACCTCATCAGGCACAAGAATGTAGCCGATTCTGTCTCCGGGGAGAGAAAGAGACTTGCTGTAAGAATAGCAGACGATAGTATTGTTGTAGTACTTCGTAAGGAAGGGTACAGTAACATCACCGTATACAAGCTCACGGTAGGGCTCATCAGAAATGAGGAAAATAGCTTTGCCGTATTCGCTTTGCTTTCTTTCAAGAATTTCGCACATTCCCTTTACGGTTTCCTCGTTTATAACAACGCCCGAGGGATTATTAGGCGAGTTTACAACAACAGCCTTGGTCTTCTCTGTGATAGCCTTTTCGAAAGCTTCAAGGTCAATCTGAAGCTCACTGTTGCACTTAACCTCAACGGGTGTACCACCCTGAGAAGTGATAAAAACCTTATATTCGGGGAAATAGGGAGCGAAAATTATTATTTCGTCATCCTTTTCGGTAAGAGCTCTGAAGGTGATGCAAAGCGATGCAGCGGCACCGCAGGTCATATAAAGGTTATTCATTGTAAACGCAGTGCCGAAGCGTTTGTTAAGGTCATCGGCTATTGCTTTTCTTGTTTCATTGTCACCTACTGCAGAGGTATATCCATGTAAGTCTGTTGAAAGCATATTTTCAGTAAGCTCTCTGATTGTTTCGTTTACAATTTCGGGAGCAGGTACACTCGGATTTCCGAGACTGTAATCGTATACGTTTTCTGCACCGATTTCTGCCTTTCTTTTTTTACCGTATTCAAAAATCTCTCTTATAACTGAGCTTTTTGCTCCGAGTTCATACATTTCCATAGATACCATAATAATCACCTTATCCTTTGGTTTGCTTTTTAATATAAAATCTTAACTATAAATTATACACTTTATTTTAAAAACGGTCAATGAAAAACTACGTTTTTTACGGCTTTTTATCTTTTTGTTTTTGTTATTCTTAATATCAAACAATAAAACTCCCCTTTTTTAAGAGGAGTCATATATTAAAATCTGTAAAGCCTTAAAATCTCGTCAGCCTTATCCCTTACGTCCTCACGTAATTTCTTCGGGGAAATAACTTCAATTTTCGGTCCGAACTGCATAATCCATGAAACAAGACCTTCACTGATAACGCACTTGGCACTGAGAGTAAAATAGCCTTCCCGATTGGATTTTCTCAAGGTTGCGTCAGAGCCGAAGCGGTCAAGAATTTCCTCAATAATAGAGTTATCGCAACAAAGCTCAAGACGCTGAGTATCTCCGCTGAACATATTGAATATCCTGCCCGAATAGTCGGCTGAATCGAAAAAGTGCTTATAGGGTGAAACCTCGCTGAAATCTCTTGCAGGGAAATCCATAATTTCAACCTTTTTCATTCTGTCGATTCTTGTGTGCATAAGATTATCGTACTTATCGTTATTGGCAACAAGATAGTAATGGTCATTACTCCATATAAGTGCATACGGACTCACACAGTGCTCCCTCTCATAAAGAGTATAGCTGTCGTCTCCCTCAGACATAACTCTTTTCTGATAGATGAAGCTCACCTGCTTTTTCTTTTGTATTGCTCTGTTGAGAATATCTATATTATAATATATTTCTTCATTAGTACATTTCAGACGGTTGTCAATATAAACCTGACCCTCTATGAGCTTACGCTGATTTTCGCTGCAGAGAGTACCTATTTTTTTGATAAGCTCCTTTGACTTTTTCTGTGTAATAAAGCTTGCCGCCTGTACTGCATCTATAAGAAGTCTCAGTTCCGGAAGCTCAAAGTCTCTCGACAGAATACTGTAGCCTGTTTTAGGAAAACGTGCCGCACAAATGTCAACACCGTACTCCTTGAGTGTTTTAACATCACTGTAAACGGATTTTCTTTCACAGCTTATCCCCTTTTCACTGAGCATTTCTATTATTTCCTCAACGCTCACCGGGTTTTCCTCATCACT
>JAZUAZ010000049.1:0-8000 GCA_045638245.1 Acutalibacteraceae bacterium
GCTCTTCGAATCAAAAAATTCCTCTACAAGCTCCTTGTCAAATACAAGGTCATCTATTATTTCCTGAGTTTCCTCTCTTTCTGTTCCGAGAAGCTCAAAGCAGGGGATGAGCATTTTTTCTCTCGGAAGGCAGGTGTGACCATTTCTGAGATTGTGCCTGAGAATGTGTATGATACCCGCTCTTTTTCTCAGCAGGGAGTTTATTTCAACAGGGAAATGCTCTGCAATTTCATCGGCTCTTTCAAAGCGCATTCCTACCTTGTCGGAGCAGAGGATATAAGGATTTTCGCTTATTCTGTCTGGAGCGTTTACACCCAGAGCCTTGTAGACGGTAAGACTTTCCGAGGGGTTGAGCCCGAGCCTTTCGAGGCTTATCATAACCTCACGAAGAGCAAACTGTCCCTTGAAGCGCTCCTGAATGTCAAGAGCCTTATCACAGGATATTCCCTTGATTTTGCACAGCTCCTCTGGATGATTTTCGATAATATCAAAAGTATCCTCTCCGAAGCGTTCTACTATTTTTGCGGCGGTTGCAGGGCCGATTCCCTTTACGGTTCCGCTTGAAAGGTAACGGAGCATATCTCCCGCGGATTTAGGCATTGAACGTTCGCAGGCAGAAGCCTTGAACTGTCTGCCGAAGGTAGGATGATTGACCCATATTCCGCGAAGCTTGATTTTTTCACCTGCACTGCAGGAGGGGACAGTGCCTACGGCGGTGATAAGATTTCCCTCACAGCTGAGGTCTATAACACTGTATCCGTTTTCGGGGTTTGTATATACAACGCTTTCGATTATACCCTCAATAAAAATTTCCTGTTCCATAACTGACCGCCTTTTTGAATTCTGTATACAATTATACAACAGATTCTGTATTTTTTCAACCTACAAAGCAATAAACTCATCATCTTTGCACTTAATGAATATTATTCTTCCGTAGGGCTCAATGTACCGTATCAGCATATTACGTGTCTGTTCGGTCAGGTCACGGTCAAAAACGTAAACGGGCTTTTTGGAGGAAAAGTTAAAGAGATTTATCTGTATCAGAGCGGAAAATATCTCTTCGGGAAGTCTCGGATTATCCTCGAAGGCTTCAACGGCAACGAAAAAGCCCTCGTCGGTAATTTCTTTTTTTAAGGTAACGATATAAAAAATCAGAAACAAGGCAGTGATAATGAGAAGCAGACAGAAAAAATATAGTAAAGACGCGACCATAAAAAAACACCTCACCTTATTTTATGAGTAAGGCAGTGAGAGGGTTACAGAAAATGCCCGCTTTGATTCTGTATTATTCCGCTAAAAGGATATTTTGCAATCCACTGAAGGAAAATTCTCTTTAGTCAAAAAACAAACCTCTCCTGAAAGGAGAGGGGGCTGCCGTAAGGCAGACGGAGAGGTTGTCATAAAACAGTTTTAAGTTTATGTTAAAATTAACCATATATTGGTGCAGAGCAAATTTTTTAAACCAAAAAAGCCGCCACCGGAGGCAGCGGCTATGGTATGAGTGAATCTGTAAGCCGAGTTCTGTCATTTAAGGCAATCATCTATCTAGACACGCAATTGCTCACGTGTTCAAGCCACCCTTCGGTTTTCGCCCAGCTGACGTATCATATCCTGTCGGTGTTGCTTCGGGTAGGGTTTACATGGCCATAAGGTCTCCCTTATGCCGGTGAGCTCTTACCTCGCCTTTCCATCCTTACCGTAAAACGGCGGTTTATTTCTGTTGCACTGTCCCTGAGGTCGCCCTCGGCGGTCGTTAACCGTTACCCTGCTGTATGAAGCTCGGACTTTCCTCACGCCCGTAAAGGCCCGCGACTGCCCAACTCACTCACGGAAGGTATTTTACACTAAAAAAAATCAAAAGTCAAACGGTGAATGGTAAAAAATAAAAAAGTGTCAAATTTAATGAAAATATTAAGTTTTTGTCAAAAGACTTGCGATTTCTGTTTATATGATGTAAAATAGCATTCGGTTTTGTGCAAATTCAGACCGAAAGACCGAACACACCGACACAGACGGGCAGAATAATCTGCCGATGGAGGTCAGTAATGGAAGACAGATATTTTTCAGATAAAAGAGAAAAGGCTCAGTCTGACGGAAGAGAGAAATATATCAAAGCTGATTATTTCGATGAAACCTTTTCACTTAAATTTAAAAAAGGACAGGGTAATGCACAGTCCTTCAGTAAGCATGAAGCGGATGATGCTGTTGATGATGACAGCTTTTCCTCCTTTGCTCAGAATATGGAGCCGGAGGATATAGACAGCCTTTTCGGGGAGGGTAACCGTCACGTTTCACACGAGACTAAAGCCGTTCCCGTGCACAGAGTGCCGCAGAGTGCATCAGCCCCCGTAAGAAGAGAGGTTGCACACAATCCTCTTGTGAACACTTCAAGAAATCCGGTCGGCGCACCCGTGATCAGGCGCACGGCTCAGAGTGAGCGCAGAGTATTCAACACTATGCCCGGTGATCCTTCACGAGTACCCTCGGGCAAGCCTATGGATGAGATTTCTTCGGAAAAGGCAAGAAAAAAGCCTCCGGTTTTTAAAATTATCGTCTGTATCCTTCTTGTGCTTATAATGGCCGCCGGAGGAGTTGTTGCATATTTTCTTAACAGTGTCGATAAATCTCTTGATAAGGGTAATTACGATGAAACTGTTGTGCCGGACAGATACCTTCCTCCCGATGCTCCTGTCAGTGAGGATGTTATAAATATCCTTCTTATAGGCAGTGATGAAAGAGCTGACGGAAGCGTAAAGGGTCAACGCTCTGATACAATGATTCTTTTGAGTATTGACAGCAAAAACAAGCAGATAAAGCTCGCTTCATTCCTTCGTGACAGCTATGTATATATTCCGAGTCTTGAGAAAAAGAGTAAAATGAATGCCGCCTACAGTAATGACGGTGCTCAGGGCGTTATGGATACCATAGAGTACAATTTCGGCGTTGATGTTCACGATTATATTTCCGTTGACTTTGAAGCCTTTGAGGCAATAGTTGACCTTCTCGGCGGAGTTACCGTTGACGGTGTTACGGAAAAAGAAGCAAGGTATATGAACAGAGAAGCTGACACCGATATAAAAGCAGGCAAAAACCATATGAACGGATATGAGGCGTTGTGGTACTGCCGCATCAGAAAGCTTGACAGTGACTTTTACAGAACTCAGAGACAAAGAAAGGTGCTGTCTGCGATTATAGACAAGGCTAAAGCAAATCCGGATAAGATACTTGATATGCTTGACGGAGCAATGCCCTATGTTACAACAAGTATTCCCAAAAGCGAGATAAAGACTATGGGAGTAAATGCACTGAGCTATGTCAGCTATGAGGTAGTACAGCAACAGATCCCGGCTGACGGTACCTGCTATGACAGCAGCGTGAACGGAAGCTATGTTTTAGCGCTGGATATTGATGAAAACAAAGCAATCCTGCAGGATTTTGTCTATAACAAGGTCGAACCCGAAGAGGAAGAATAATTTAAACGGAGCTGTAAAATCTTTTTACGGCTCCTTTTTCATTTTTCGGTATAATTTGCATCCTTTCAGAAATTATAATAACGGAAGGAAGGCGGCTGAATATGAAACAGATAAAAACAGTAAGAGATATAATCGAAAGCAGCTCACAAAGCTATACAAACAGAGCGGCGTTTGCGCTGAGAGATACTCGTAATACTGAACGTAAGATAAGCTACGGTGAATTTATGAGAGACGTTGATGCCCTTGCTGCAGCTCTTTACGGTAAGCTGGGGCTTTGCGGCAGTCATATAGCTGTCATCGGGGAAAATTCCTATTATTGGTGTCTCGGATACTTTGCCGTTCTTTCGTCGGGCGGAGTGGTTGTGCCGCTCGATAAGGATAATCCTGCCGAGGAAACGGTTCAGCTTATGCGATTCGGAGATGTTTCAGCCGTTATATGTGATGCGAAAAGCGGCAAAAAGCTTTCTGCGTATGTTGACGACAGTACCTTGCTTATTTGTACACAAAAGACTGATGACAGCAGAATGATAAGTCTTGAAGAGCTTCTTGAGTACGGCTACAAGGCACTTGATGAAGGAAAATTACCTGCCTGCAATACTGATCCCGACTCAATGGCGGTACTTCTTTTTACCTCTGGTACAACAGGTGCGGCCAAAGGTGTGATGCTTTCAAACCGTAATATTGTATCGGATCTTAAAGCGGTAAGCAGTAACGTAAATATAACCTACGAGGACAGAAGCCTTTCTGTTCTGCCTTTGCATCATACCTATGAGTCCATATCTGTGCTTATGGTTCTGAGCTGTGGCGGAACTGTATGTTTTGCGGGAGGCTTCAGAAATCTTACCGGGGATTTTCTTTTTTATCGCCCTACGGTTGTTGTGTGTGTACCCTTGTTGCTGGAAAAATTTAACCGCAAAATAGAAAAAGGGATTCAAGCGAGAGGCTCGAAGGGGAAAAGCAGACTGTTTTCTCTTGTGTCGGAATTTGTTGGTGAGGATGCGAGAAGAAAGACTTTTTCTTCCGTTCACGAGGCATTCGGAGGAAAGCTCAGAAAGATAATAGTCGGTGCAGCTGCCTGTGATAAGTCAACTGCCGATAAGCTTGAAATGTACGGCTTCAGAGTGATAATAGGCTATGGGCTTACGGAATGCTCACCGATAGTTATATGTAACAGTGACCTTGAGAGAAAAAGCGACTCGATCGGCAAGCCACTGAGAGGTGTTGAGGTGAAAATCGTTGATGCAGATGCAAGAGGAGTAGGAGAAATAGCAGTTAAAGGTCCTATGGTTATGCTCGGGTACTATAAAAAGCCCGAGGAAACACGGAAAGTGCTTCGAGACGGTTGGCTTCATACGGGCGATATCGGTTATGCGGATAAAAACGGATTTTACTATATTACGGGAAGAAAGAAAAATGTAATAGTCACAAGCGGGGGGAAAAATATATATCCCGAGGAAATAGAGTACTATCTTATGAAAAGCCCTCTTGTGGCAGAATGTGTTGTGTCAGGTAAAAACGATAAGGATATCACGGCGGAGATTCTGCCTGATGCCGAGGCGATCAGAAATAAAAGTAAAAGTGACAAAATAACGGACGAACAGGTACGCTTGTATATGGAAGCAGTGGTGAAAACTGTAAACAAAAAACTGCCTGCTTACAAAAGAATTAAAACTGTCATAATAAGAAACAGAGAGTTTGATAAAACCTCTACCCGCAAAATAAAGAGACACGGTAACGATAGGCCTGACGGGGATTGATTTTTTTGTCTGAGGGATATATAATTGAGTAGCAAAAAAAAGAAGCCGCCGGAAGCAGCTTTCTTATTCTTCATATTCGTTGAAATTCTCGCTGTCCCACAGATACACTCTGCAGAAAACATTTCTCTTTTTACATTCCTTGATAACGTACGCCGTACCGCGGCTTTTTCCGTCCCAGAAAACAAACATGGCGTTGCATCTGTTTATTATGATATCGTTTCTTACAAGGGGAGCCTTTTTGCCGTAAAGGTCATAGGCGGGAAGTATCTCCTCGATGAGTATGTGATTCTTGTAGGCGTAATCCCTTGCGCTGCGGTCGATACCGTTTGCGCCACCGGATATAATTTTGGTTGTGGTTTTCGGAAGAATGCCGTCGGGTATGGGAGCGTTTATGCTTCTCGAGCCGGCGATGCCTATTACCATAAATATCCCTCCTGCACAATATTATGCAGTAAATACTAACACAGATTAAAGGAAAAATCAATACGGAGGCTTATATGTTTGAAATCAAGAGGATAAAGAATCATACTTTTTACTTCGAGTCCTTTTCCAATGTCGGAATATATACTGCTGACGGAAAAAATGCTGTGCTTATAGACTCCGGCGACCATCCGAGGCTTGTTAAGACTCTTGACCGTGAGCTTTCAGGAATGGGGCTTGCCGTATCGGCGGTAATAAATACCCACGGTCATGTTGACCACATCTGCGGAAATGCCTTTTTTCAGGAAAAATACGGCTGCAGACTTTTTTCAACAAAAAAAGAGCAGGTCTTTATCCGTTATCCTGAGCTTGAATCGGAGTTTTATTATGCAGGTATCAATATAAAAAAGGAAAACAGTCCCTTTTTTCTCGCCCGACCGACGGATACCGAAATTATATGTGATAATAACACTCCTGACGGTATCAGGATTATACCCTTACCGGGACACAGCTTTGAAATGATAGGCGTGATAACAGCGGACAATGTGTGCTTTCTTGCCGATTGCGTGCTTGCGAAGAAAACCTGGGATGAATATCGTCTGCCCTTCTTTCATGACGTAAACAGTACTCTTGAAACTCTTGAGAGTATAAAGAATATAAAAGCGGATGTATATGTACCGTCTCACGATATGCCGACTGACAGAATAGATGATCTTGCACAGTACAATATAGACAGAATAAATGAAAAGAAGGAGCTTGTATACTCCTTGTGCGATGGCAGAAGCTTCGATGATATTTACATGGAGTATGTAAAGAAGGAAAATATAAATCCGAGAGCGGATAAATATCCTATGTTTGCGGTGATGGTTAAGAATCTTCTGCAAAGTCTTGTTGAGGATGAAAAAATCTGTTCGGTTTATGAAGATCATCAACTGATTTATGAATTAAAGTAAAAATTAATAAGAAAAGCAGCTTTTTTGAAAAAAATAAAAAAAGTTGCATTTTTCTATTGACATTTGCTGGCAATAATAGTATAGTTGTGACAGAGGTTAGCACTCGATAGGTTAGAGTGCTAAAACGTAGCAGACAAACATATCGTGTGAAAGGAAGTGAAGAAATGGAGCTAGGAAAAAGAAAAGAGCTGATACTTGCCGCAATAGTCGAGCAGTATATAAAAAGCGGTGAGCCTATAGGCTCGAAGCTGCTTATGCAGTCACTTCCCATATCTGTTTCTTCCGCTACTATCCGTAACGAGATGAGTGAGCTTCATGAAATGGGTTTTCTCGAGCAGCCTCATACCTCAGCAGGCAGAATACCCTCTCAGGCGGGTTACAGATATTACGTTGATAAGCTTATGAATACCGATGAGCTTTCCGATGAGGACAGACATCTTATAAGAAACGAGCTTGAAAGAATGGTCGGCAATCCCGATAAGCTGCTTGAAAAGGCGGGGGAGATGCTTGCAAGGCTTACGGGCTGTGCGGCAGTTGCCACCACACCTACCGACGAAGGTGCAACGATAAAGCACATCGAGCTTATGCCTGTAGGAAGAAAAATAGCTATGATTGTTATGATGACCTCTTCCGGTATAATAAAAAACGGAGTGTGCAAAACTGAAACAGAGCTTACTCCTGATATGGTACAGTGCTTTTACGATATAGTCAATGACTGCTTTATCGGTCACCCCGTTTCCGATGTGGGTACGGTTATGATTCAGACTCTTGTTGCTTCGCTCGGTGCAAATGCTCTTGCTATGAGTCCTTTGTTCGTTGTTCTTGCCGATATAGCGAATCAGGCGCTTCAGGCTGAAATCCGTCTTGAGGGTGAGCAGAATCTTCTTCACCACAGAGAGTTCGGAAACAGCATATACGATATGATGCAGTTCTTTGACGAGAAGGAAAAGCTTGAAAGAGCACTTTCCTCCTCCAAGGACGGAGTACAGGTTATAATCGGTAAAGAGAATATGTACCGTCAGCTTGAAAATTCGAGCATGATAGTTTCACGGTACTCCATAGGCGGTCATGACGGCGGTGCAATCGGTATCATCGGACCGACCCGACTCGACTATGCAAAGCTTATACCGAGCATTGAATATCTGACAGATCTTGTAGGCAAGCTGCTTACAGACACACTTGAAGAATAAGGAGGCTAAGAAATGGCTAAAGATAAAAAGAAGGAAACTGCAGCCGAAGAGGAAGTAAAGGTTGAAGAAACCGTTACAGAAGAAGCTCCCTCAAAGGAAGCAGAGCTTGAAAAGGAGCTTGCGGCGGCGAAGGAAGCGCATATCAGAACTCTTGCCGAATACGATAATTACAGAAAGCGTACCGCAAAGGAAAAAGAGGGCATCTAC
>JAZUAZ010000050.1:0-3677 GCA_045638245.1 Acutalibacteraceae bacterium
CACACAAAAGGAGAATACATAACCGAGGTAATAAGAAAATCGGTAATAGAGCCTATACTGCTTATATCGGCAGAAAAAACAGAGTAAGGGTCAGCTTTCAGCCTTCTTCTTTCCTTTCTCGTGAAAGAAGAAGTATGAACAAGAAGCTCCTCTCTCATACCGTGCTCCACCGAAGCTGATACTCTTGCAGAAATTCTGCCTGCAACTATAAAGCATGCTGTCTGCAGTACTGCAAAAAGAGCCATAAGCACACCTGTACGGCGGATATAACCCTCCTGAGCCTCATCAAGATTTCCGCCTGCATCCTTATAAAAATAAGGAAGTGCAAAGCCCGAGAGCTGACGCTTCAACGCCTCAGGTGCCGCTTCGGCTTCGGCATACGCCTCTTCTCTTTCAGCCTGTGTGAGAGCCTCAAGCCTTTGTATACGGCTGTAAAGATAGTTGACCGTAACAAGATTCATCATGCTTTCAAGCTTTGCCTTATCAAAAGAAACCTTTTTACCGTCAGCCTCACTGAGAGCCGTATAAAAGCCGCTCATAATACCGTTGGAGTATATTTCTCCCGCACGTGCCGAGTCCTTTTCCTTATCAAGAAAGTAAAGTCCGTCTTTTTCAGTGTAATATGTAAGATATTCCTCATATTCCTCTTCGGGAAGCACAAGGCGGAAAATCTCCACAGCCTTCGGAGTAAGCCTTTCGGGGCAGTCACCGTCAATACCCTTCTGCTGAATACCCACACCTACAAGCTCACCCATAAGGTAAGGAAGAGAAAGAGCAAAAGCAGCCTGCAAAATGAGTATAACGGCACATACACAGATAAGAGCTCTGTGCTTTTTCATATGCTTTTTATAAAAGTGCATTGTCCTTCCTCCCTTCCCTTTCAATCAAACAACAGACTACCCGTTACAGGCAGCCTGCTGAATTGTAAGTCAGTAATTTAATCAATAATAGTAGTAATCATCATAATAACCGCCATAGTAATCGTCATAGCTCTCTGCATAAGGATCTACGGTATCAATCGCATCAATCTTAGCCTTATCAATTGTTGTAGAGCCGATGTCACTGATTTTAATCTCAAGGAATTCACCGTCATACTCTATCTTTAATGCTGTAAGATATCCGTCCTTGATTGTTGCTTTGCATTCGATTTTTATATTTTCCTCTCTGCATTCATCAGCAAGCATTTCAAGCTCTTGCTGAACATCAATTTCTCCGGCGGTTTCGCCTTCAAGAGTATCAACTATTTTGCTTATTTCATAATAAGCCTTTATAAGAGCCTTCATTGTTTCATTTTCTTCAACAAAGGCAGCAAGACATTCAAGGAATTCATCAGCGTCGATTGTAAAATCGTAGCCGTCTTCATTCTTTTCAAAGATGATTGCATCCTCAGAAAGGCCCTTGGTGAGGAAATCCTCAACAGCTCCCATAAGTGCATCATAGTCGGGCAATTCAACGGAAACGGGAATAGCATCGTAATCAAGAGTATATCCCACATCGGTCTGCTTATAGTATTTCATCATTTCCTCTTCGCTGAGGCTCTGAAGATACATAAACTTCATAGCGTTTTCAACACCGTCACGAAGACCCACGTTGTAAATATCCTTGACAGCCTCTTCATTGAGCTTTCCGTTAAACAAACCGTCTATTTCATCGGCACCCTCAACGTCAAGAGTATCCGCAGCTCCCTCCACATCGGGAAGAAGATTTTCTTTTATATTCTGAGTCCCGTCCTGATAAGCATATGCAACACCGTCATAAATGCCATACATACCGGTGCCGTTCTCTTCGATATACACCTTGAGTCCCTCAAGATCCTTACCGAAGCTTATCTGAGCAAAGCCGTTATCGTATCCGTCAGTAACCTCAGCTGTAAGACTCTGTGATTCGAAAACAGTTTGCTTTACCGCATCAAAAATCTCCTTCGCGGGAGCTTCCTTGATACCTGCCTTTTCAAGAGCCTTATCAAAGGTACCTGTTGCGAAAAGTACTCCAACTACTGCGGCAATAACTGCCACAACCGCAACAATAATAATGGGAGCCTTGCTCTTTTTCTTCTTTACAACGGGAGCCGGCTGGAAATTATCATAAAACTGATTTTCGGCAGCCTGATAGCCGTTATTGGATTCATTAGCTGTCAATTCAGCACCGCAAACGGGACAAAAAGCAGAATTTTCTTCTATCTCTGCACCGCACACTTTGCAAAACATCATATTTTTCATCCTTTCATAATGAGGTGATTCAACTATAACATTTTTGTCTTTTAAAGTCAACAACTATATAAATTTGCCAAAATAACAAAGCCGGGTTTTACCCCGGCTTTAAAGTGCATTTATCTGCCAAGTTTTTTGATTTCATCCTTATCAACGGTGGTCTTGTTGATATCGCTTACAATAATCTCATAGCTACGGCTATAACGATCGCCCTTCTCAACAACAGATAAGTAGGTGAGTCTGCCGCCTTCAACTCTGACCTCACCATTGATTTCAACGTCATTGCTCTTTGCGCTTCTTGCAGAATCCCTTATACTGTCATAGAAATCATCAGCATCCTCATCGGCTGCATCAGCAATTTCTTCAACATAACCGGAAACAACCTTGTCGTCCTCTGCAAAGTCAGCAAAATTATCAAGAACCTCTCCGACATCAACGGTGTATTCGTAATTGTCACCATTCTTCTCAAAGGTAACAGCATCCTCGCTGAGTCCCTTTACAAAGAATCTCTTGAGAATTTTCATGCACTCATCGTAATCGGGCACTTCTATGTCTGCGTCAAGATTTTCATCAATCATATCCTCAATAATGCCACGGATAACAGTATCGAAAATATCCTCAACTGCCTTTTCGTCAATCTTACCGTTGAGAATCTCATTCAAGGTATCTTCGAGGTCGATTCTGCCGTAATAGCTGATTTCATCCTCTGCTTCTTTGAGTGCATCACTTACGGTGAAGTCAGTTTTTCCGCTTTCATCATCATAGAATTCTCCGTCAACCATACCTGCTTTGGCCTTCTCAGAATATCCTGTGCTGCTTTTTCCTGAAATCTCAAGTAAAGCTGCAGTACTTTCTACATCATCACCGAACTCAATATATCCGGTCATTCTTCTTTCAGAGCTGTACTCTGTGTATTCACCCGTTTCATAATCATAATAATCGTTATTGGTATACTTCTGAACGTACTCAATTGTAAGGTTTTTACTGTCAAAAACAGTCTTTTTGGCAGCTTCGAAAACCTCATTCATTTCGCTTGACATACCGACCATAGTTGCAAGATTGGTAATGCCGGGAGCAGTAAAGCCGATTACGAGAGCCGCAACGAGAACAACGGCAACAGCGGCAATAATGATTGATCCCTTTTTGCCTAACTTTTTGCCCTTCTTCTTACCGCCCTCCTCAGGCTGCTGATAGAAAGAGTTATCCTGCTGATAGTAATCCTGCTGAGCAACAGGCTCCTGATAGTAGGTATCATTCTGCTGATAATAGGTATCATTCTGCTGGTAATAGGTATCATCCTGCTGGTAATCGTTCTGCTGAGCATTAGCTGTCTGTGTGCCGCAAACGGGACAGAACATCGCATCGTCACTCATTTGTGAACCGCAATTTCTACAAAACATAATAAAACGTCCTTTCATATTTCTGAGTAGTTAAAATATATCATTTAAAAAATGCAAAGTCAAGAAT
>JAZUAZ010000051.1:0-3794 GCA_045638245.1 Acutalibacteraceae bacterium
ATGGTAGGTCTTGTAAGAGACGACAGCCTTGATATGATGGTTATTTCTCCCGATTCACCCATAAATACACAGTTCTGGCTGTGGGCACTCGTTACGGTAATTCCTACACTTCTCGGTCTTCTTGCACTTATTCCCTATAAGTTCTATGACCTTGACAGTAAGAAGCTTGAGACTATCCGTAAGGAAATTCTCGAGCGCAGAGGTGCCACATCAGTAGCAAAGGAGGCAGAATAATGGATAACAAATGTCCAAAATGCGGCAAAAAATTAAAGCTTACATACATAAAGCCCGAATGTCCCGACTGCGGCTGTGACATAAACTATTACGATTATGAAAACCGTCTCGAGCAGGATGCAATCAAAGCTGAAGCGGAATTCGAGTGGCTCAACAGAATGCTTGATAAGTTTATCAGACCGATACTTAACAAGTTCAAAAAGAAGAAAAAGAAGGAAAAGAAAGCGGCACCCTTGCCAAAGACAAGAAATACCGTATCAAAGAAGCCTTCTAAAAATAAGTTGAAGAAAAAAACCAAAGCAGCAAAAAGAAGAGCAAAATAATCAAAAGGTCACCGATTTGTCGGTGACCTTTTTTAGCGGATGGTTGATTCAAAAAAACTACATACAGTTACCGCCGAATAAAGCTTTGGTCAATATTTCTGCCTTCATTACACTAATCTCAGTAAATGGCGGATAAAACCTTATAGTTTTTGATCTGCTCGTCGCAATTCTCCATTTAAAAAAGCCTGACGGACATTCCGTCAGGCTTTTCATATCTTTACGTTACGAAGTAACATTTCACATCTGCAAAGCAGATATTTCACGCCGAAGGCATTTCACACCGTCATCAGACGGTATATCACTTTGTCGCAGACAAAACTCAGTGTTCGCCACGTCCCTTTTCAAGAGCGACCTTTTCCTTGTGCTCCTTGGGTCGGATATCTCCTGCCTTGGTGAGAGCAATCTTTGTCATCATAGGACCGAAGAGCTCATAGATAAGCACTATTATGTTTGTACAATACTAAACTTTAATTTAAGGGGCTTAAAATAAAACTTTTGAGACATTCTTCACACAAATAACCGCCAAAAGAATAAGGGTTATCAGATTTATCGCATTTTTCAAGATCTACTCCCATCATTTCCCATTGAACAGACGCTAATATTTGGTAATTGGTTGTTAGCTGTTCACATTTAATACAGGGGTAGTTTTTAACTGTTGAGTTTTCTGATGAACTAGGTGAACAAGATGAAAGTGTAAATATAGTTACAAGAATAAGAAATATTGTAATAAACTTTGTTTTATACATTTCTATTTCTCTCAAAAGATTCAAATTTTTTGCCACGATAACGTAAGGTGCCTTCATCACCTTCGACGGTTGTTGTGTAAATGCTCAGATCTCTTATGGGAAACTCTTTTCTGCTTCCGTCTTCAAACTCAAAGATTAAAAAATTTATATTGAAGGTGTTACCTGCAATATCCTTTCCTTTTCCTACAACCTTGGCTTTGGCTTCTTTTATTTCTATTTCTTGTTCGTTATCACCGTAAATTGAGTTTTGCATACGCTTGCCGCTGGCGGCAGCAATAGGAAAAATTACTAATGCTAAAATCAAAAATGTTATAAACATAATCGGTAATAACGAGTCGCTTTTAAATAAATCCTCTAATGACATTATAATCACTCCTGTTTTTTATAATATGTGGTAATTACTGATTCTTTCTCCTTTCGCGATATTCTTTTTTTATCCCACAAAATAAAAAAGTGCGCCAACCGAAGTTAACGCACCGAAAACGCAAACTCCGATTGTCGCCAAACAAATTTAAATGGAATCAGAGCTTTTCGTCATACCTTTTAATGGAGTTTGCGGTTTTACCGTCTCGTAAAAAGTATGACAAAAAAAGGGTATAATTATCCCTTGATGAAAATACCACTGATCCTTATTATTAAATTTGTTTGGCATATAAATTTTAGCATAATAAAAAAGTAAAAGCAAGTAAAGAACGCAAAAAAACTGACGGTGCAAACCGTCAGTTTTTTTCTTATATATCTCAGTGTTCGCCACGTCCCTTTTCGAGAGCGACCTTTTCCTTATGCTCCTTGGGTCTGATGTCGCCTGCCTTGGTAAGAGCAATCTTTGTCATCATAGGTCCGAAGAGCTCATAGATAAGCACACCGAAGAGTACGATGTTTCTTATCATAACGCCTTCTTCTCCGAAGCCGCTGTTGAGTACGGTAATAGACATACCGAGGGCAACGCCAGCCTGAGGAAGAAGAGTGATACCGAGGTACTTTTTGATGTTGGGCTCACATTTTGCGAGCTTTGCGCTGAAGGAAGTACCGAAGTACTTACCGAGTGAGCGGAAGATGATATATACAACACCGATACCGATAATTGCGGGGTCCTTGAACACCTCAAACTCAAGCTCTGAGCCGCTGAGTACGAAGAAGAGAATGAAAAGGGGAGCAGTCCAGCGGTCGGTTTTTTCCATAAGGTTAGCGGAGAAGTCGCACATATTACAGAATATGGTACCGAGCATCATACAAACGAGAAGGGGAGAGAAGCCGATGTGTACTCCGCCGATAGTCCAGTGCATTTTAGAAACTGCAACGGCAAAGATGATAGCGGTAACAACGAGAGCCTGTCTCTTGCTTCTTGAGAAGAAGAATTTTTCCGAGAAGGAGAGCATAGCACCCATTATTGCACCGATAACAAGTGAGCCGATGATTTCGACGATGGGGTCAACGAGGATTGAAAGGATGCTGAATTCACCGCTTTTCATAGCCTTGGCAATACCGAAGGATACTGCGAAAATGATAAGACCTACTGCGTCGTCGAGAGCAACTATGGGAAGAAGAAGGTCGGTGAGCTTACCCTTTGACTTATACTGCTTTACAACCATAAGAGTTGCGGCGGGAGCGGTAGCTGAAGCGATAGCGCCGAGAATGATAGCAGTTGAAAGGGGGAGCTTATCCTCACCGAGTATGAAATGAAGACCGATAAGAGCCGCGTCAACTAAAAGAGTAGCAACAAAAGCCTGGATGATACCGATGATGGTTGCCTGCTTACCTGTCTTTTTGAGCTGCGAAAGACGGAATTCATCACCGATTGCAAAGGCGATGAAGCCGAGAGCAACGTCGTTGAAGAAGCTGAGATTGCTTACCTCCTCGTGGTTTGCGAAGCCGATGCCTGGAAAGCCGAGTATACCGAGGCAGTAGGGACCTATAAGAATACCTGCAACGAGGTAGCCTGTAACTGCAGGAAGCTTAAGAGGCTTGACAACTCTCGACATAAAAAGACCTGCCATAAGAGCGATTGAGATGCCGAGAAGGGTATGCATAATGCTGGGTTCCATAATAAGACCTTCTTTGATAATAAAGTATGCTTTTTTCAGCGTTGATATTATATTCTCGCGGCAGGTAAAAGTCAACTTGAATAATAACCAATTATCCGAAGTATTTTCGAAGTATTTTGCACAAATTAACGGAGCGGCTTTTGTCGATATTATCTAAAGCGTTTTTCGGTACGCGGCCCACGTGGGAGCGGTGGGAGAGGCTTATCCCGCCGATACTTCGTTGCTCTTGACAGATTATCAGGCGGAAGCTATAATTAAGATATGTACAGGCTGTAAAAATACAGCTGAGTTTCAGGCTTTGCAAAAAGCAGAGCAAGAAAAACATATACGAGCATTTAGAGATAAAGGGTTGTCGATAAGACAAGTCAGCAGGTTGACGGGCGTTAGTATTGGCTTGGTCAGAAAGTATTATTAACACATAGAACCGTCCCCTGTGTTTTTGAAGC
>JAZUAZ010000052.1:0-1760 GCA_045638245.1 Acutalibacteraceae bacterium
ATAATGGAGATATAATTATGGATTTTAAAGAATTTGTCAGAGAAGCAAAACACGGTCCCGAGCCCGGGGATAAAATAGAATATTTTGATATTAAGGCAAAGGTTTCGGCGAATGTTCTTACCAATGCGCAGGATATGCCAACACCCGGCTATACCTACGATGCAGATGTAACAGAATTCTGGAAGGAATTCCGCGAATTCAAAAAGGAATGCGATTACAACCTTACCTTCAATGACCTTCTTATGAGAGCTATGGTTGAGGGCCTTAAGGTTGCCCCCAGACTTAACTCGTACATTGAATATAACCGTCTTTGCACAACGGGTAAAATTATCATCAAAAAGCATGTTGATATAGCTCTTCCCGTGCTTCTTGACGACGGAAAGACCTTTCCTGTTAAGGTAAGAGCCTGCGAAGAAAAGAGCCTTAAGGAGATTTCACTTCGTACCGCAGAGCTTGTAAACATGGTAAAGACTCAGGATGTTGACAGAGTTATCTTTGATATGCTCGTAAAGCGTACTGCCGGCTTTATTCTTGACGGTAAGATTGTTTCAACTGTTGCACAGACAGTTGCAGGTTACGTCGGTAAGGGCAGAGTTGCAACAGTAAAGGGAATTTTTGAGCACGCTCCCAAAACTCCCGATTATATCACACCTAACGACATTGACGAAGGTACCGTATGTCTTACAAACCTCGGTGCAGTAAATAAAACTCTTAACGGTAGAGTTACAAATGCACCTCTTCTCTTCCCTCAGGTTTTCCTTATGGCGGTAGGTGTTGCAAGAGACGAAAATTATGTATTCAGAAATGAAAAGGGTGAAATTGATATGGGAACAAAGAAAACCCTTCCCATCACTATTACCTTTGACCACAGAGTGGGTGGCTTCGGTGATATTCTTCCCTTTATACAGAAGCTTGATGAAATCTTTGCAAATCCGAAGGTTATCAGAGAGTGGTAAATAAAATTCAAAGATATTTCCGTGATTTTTCTTCGGAAATATCTTTTTTTATTGCAAATAAACAACTGATATGATAAGATTTTATAAAAAGGAGGAAAAAGCTATGTCTTCAACTGTTAAAAGGCTGAAAGCGGCCTGTTATACATCAAATATGTCAATGTCGGTTGTGGCAAATCTGTCACCGCTGCTTTTTCTTACCTTCCGCACAATGTACGGCTTATCCTTTTCTCTTCTGGGACTGCTTGTACTTATAAACTTTTTCACTCAGCTTACGATTGACCTGATTTTTTCTTTCTTTTCTCATAAATTCAATATGAGAAAGACGATTATAATTATGCCTGCACTTTCTGTTGTAGGCCTTATAATTTACGCCTTGTGGCCTTTTGTGTTTCCTGGTTATGTGTATGCGGGTCTCGTTATCGGTACAATTGTATTTTCCCTCGGATGCGGTCTTGCCGAGGTGCTTCTCAGCCCGGTTATAGCTGCGTTGCCCTCTGATGACCCTGACCGAGAGATGAGCAAGCTCCACTCGGTATACGCCTGGGGTGTTGTAGGTGTTGTCATATTTGCAACGGTTTTCCTTTCTGTCTTTTCTCATAACTGCTGGCAGTATCTTGCCTTGATTTTTGCACTTATACCCTTTACATCCTTTGTTCTTTTTCTCACGTCCGAAATTCCCGCTATGGAAACCCCTGAAAAAGCCTCGGGAGCGGTGAAACTTCTGAGGAACAAGGGTCTGTGGCTTTGTGTTATTGCACTCTTTCTCGGTGGTGCGGCAGAATGTACTATGGCACAATGGGTATC
>JAZUAZ010000053.1:0-1832 GCA_045638245.1 Acutalibacteraceae bacterium
TGAGCCTTTGCCTTTCTTTTCGAGTCAGTAGCGGAAAACTCAACTGCAGGTATAACATTAACACCGTGACGGTTACCTATAAGCTCTGCTCTCACAATACCTGCAAGGCAATCATGGTCCGTTATGGCAAGTGTTGTAACACCGCTGTTTTTGGCAAGAATGATAAGATCGTCAATGCCCAATGTGCCGTCTGAAAGTTTGGTGTGACAATGTAAATCTGCTTTCAAAATTATTCCCCGCTTCCTGTGCGCTTTTCCTTTTTTTGTCCTTTTATTAAACATCCACCCGTCTATACACACAAAAAAGGGCATAGTTAGGCTATGTTACTATTCTGCATTTTATTATACTACCATTTTAAGCGTTTTTCAAGTAAAAAGCGGATTTTTATAAAAGTTTTTTTACAAACCCTGTATAAATATCAATAATTTTCTTTATCAGAAAGATATCTTGAAAGAATATTTGCAACAAGCTCCGTAAGGCAAGCCTCCTGTCTGTCGTTCATCTCACGGTAAGCCTCGCAGGCAGTGTCTCCCGCATCGTCGCTGATTTTACGAAGAGAAAGCATCGGTACTTTGCACTTGTCACATACAGATGCAATTGCTCCCGTCTCCATATCAAAGCTTTCTATTCCGAATGTATTTTTATAAAGCTCCTTTTTGACGGGGTCAGCAAGGAAAATGTCACCGGTACCGCACTTTGCCTTTTTTATTCCCTTGCTTTCAAGAGCGTACGAAAGAAGCTTTTCATCTGCCTCATAAAGATATCTCTGACCGTCAGCCTTCACACCTAAGGGATTGCCCACAGCGGTAAGGTCAAAGTCACATTCAATATAAGTTGTACCTGCTACCATATCCTCTCTGCGAAGACCCTGGATTGCTCCCGAAAGTCCCGCATTAAGAATAAAATCTGCCTTATCGTCAGCAATAAGGAATGCAGTTGCAGAGGCAGCGTTTGTCTTGCCGATGCCGCACTTTACGCCTACTACCTTAAGAGCGTTTTCGCCCTCGGTAAGAGTGAACTCCACACTTTCATTTCCTCTTCTGAAACTTTCAGTACCACCCTTTTCCTTTGCCCATAAAAGGAAGGGGCCGTATTCCATTGTATCCGCAAATATAAGTCCTGCTGTTTTTATCATTTTCTTTCATCCTTCTGTGTGTTTTTTCTTTTATTATATTCTATTTCACCGCACTATGTCAACGGCTGAAATTCTGCATAAAATAAAAAAGGGCGGTAAAATCCGCGGTGTACGTTATCGGTGACATATATCTGTCCGTGAGCAGCCGGTATAGCCTCGTGTCTGCACCGCTTGACATAACAAGAGGGTACCTTCATATTACGGCACCCTCTTAAAAAATTAAAAATACTATTGCATATACTGTATTTATTTGGTATAATACACTTAAGTAAATTTGAAAAGGAGTAAGCTGAAATGAAAATTAAGAATAAATTTTTGATCCCTGTTATTGCAATCCTTATTGCAATGCTTATGGTTGGCGGCGGCGTTTCGGGTACAGCTGCAGATACCTCTGCTTCTGACGAAACCTCAACAACCCATCCTCTTACATACATCCCGCCTGAAATAGCAACAACCGCCAATATGGACGAGGCTATTGATCAGTTGGTTTCAGACGTTATGTCAAACATCGTGAGCGATCCGGACCAGGTCGGAGATGACATCAGAGAAACCAGCGGCTTCCTCGATAAAATCCTCACCGTCTTCACAAACTTCATTGATATGATTATCAACTTCTTCAAGGCAATCGGCGACAAACTCGGCAGCTGATAACAAAAACACCCTCCTGAGCATCTCAGAATGTTCAGGAGATTTTTTA
>JAZUAZ010000054.1:0-3072 GCA_045638245.1 Acutalibacteraceae bacterium
TTTCCATTGCCTTGTCGGTGTCGTCGGGAGAACAGTCGTTTATAACGAGAATTTCCATCGGTACATCCTGTGCGAGGGCGGAGTCGATAGACTTGTGCATATATGAAGCACCGTTGTAAGCGGGAATTATTACCGTAACCATAGCTGTCCTCCTTGAAGCGTATATTCTTTATAAGTATATCATATGTGTGCATAATTTTCAACCGTTTTTGCTCTTGTTGACACAGGTAAGAATAAATGATAAAATAATAAAGTAATGTTTTAAGTATCGGAAGAGGTAAAGATAATGAAAAGAATACAGACTTTCTTTATGGCTGTTATTATGCTTCTGAGTATACCTGTGTGCGTATCCGCTCAAGGGGAATGTGTAGCTGATGAGGCTGTTGTTTCGGCGGTAGGTGAGGAAATAAAGGATACCTCACATCTTACGAGAAAAAAGCTTTCCGAGGGCGTGAAGAACATTGTAAAAAGAGCAGACCAGATGAATTATATCCGCTGGACACCGAAAAAGGATATAGTCGGCTGGGAGGAGTTTCTCACCTATGAGGTGGGAGTGACCTATACGGGACTTCCCTACGGTCAGCCGATTTATGCATCCTATGTACCCTGGTATACAAGTCTTGACGGCTTTGTCACTGCGGTTAATAATCCGAAAAGCAAGATGTACACCTCAAAATCAACCTACAATGAGGTTGCACCCTATTATTCCGTTGACTGCAGTGCCTATGTTTCCTGGGCGTGGGGACTTCCGAAAAGGCAGACAACTGCAGGTATCCCCCAATATTCACAGCTTATAAGCAAAACTTCAATCAGAAATGCTCAGGTGGGTGATGCTCTGTGTAAAAAGTATTCTCACGTTGTGCTTATAACAGATATAGCCTACAACGAAAAAGGGGAGATAGTCCTCGTTGAGATATCTGAAGCAACGGCAAAGGAAAATACAGTTTGCTGCTGTGTTGTGACCACCTACGGTGAAGGCTCTGAAAGGAGCATTGAGGAGCTTGAGAAAAAATATTTCGGTGACGGCTATTATCTTTACAGATATCCTCAGAGAGACAGTGTGACCTATACACATAACTGCAATATTCCTCTTGAAGGTGATAAATGCAGCAAATGCAGAGCGGACAGATATACTGTGGGAGAAGCTGTTTACGGCTCGGTGAAAATCACTGCAGACAGAGTGTTTTCCTGCGTTATCCCTGCAAACAATGCACAGCAAGTCAGCTCCTACCGAAAGGATAGTGTAGTGAATGTTATACAGACCGCCGAGGACGGTAACGGTAAGCTCTGGTACAGAGCTGAGGACGGAGGCTGGCTTAACGCACAGGAGCTTGAGTTTTACGAAAATCAATGGTGTACCTCGTGGAGGCAGACTGTTCCCGAAGGTGTTGACGAAGCCTTTATCGAGGAAAAAAGCTTTTACAGAAGTGTCGCAAAGGAATATGTAACATCTGAGCTCAGCAAGCTGGAGGGATACAGCTATGACAGTAAAAAATGGGTCAAATATAATACGGTAAACCTCAGAGGTGTTGCACAGTGGCCCGATAATTTTGATAAAAGCTCATCGCTTTATAAAAAATATGACCTTACGGATATAACCCCACTGACCGACGGTGACTACAGACGTACGGTTTCAAAGACGGTTCCTGAGGGGTATCTGTATTATCATTACTGTAACGGAAAAAGCAAATATGCAAGCAGCACAAAAACAGACTCTAAAACGAAGCTCCACTATTTTGTTTCCGACGTTTCTCCCGATACGCTTGAAAAGTACGGAAAAAGCAGAATTATAAGCAACAAAGCCTGCTCCGGCTGTGAACGTTATTATCCTCTGCCCTATGTTCGTATCAAATATAACGAGTTCAGAAGGGAATACACTCATTTCAGATACGGTACTTGGTCTGAGTGGTCGGCTGAGCCGATTGAGGCAACGAAGCAGATAAAGGTTGAGGAAAAAATCTTTTACAGATACAATGATACTGCACACAGCTGGACTCTTACAACGGTGCAGAGTGAAGCGGATTGCAGAAACGAGGGTATAATGCTTTATACCTGTGACGGCTGCGGTGCTGAAAAAAAGAGATACATACCTGCAGGTGAGCATACTGTCCCTGAAAAGGGTACCGTTAAGAAAAAGGCGACCTTTGAGGCGGCAGGCGTGATTTCCTTTAACTGTACTGTCTGCGGCGAAAAGCTCAGAGAAGAAAAAATTCCTGCAATTGAGCGTACGGTTCAAGGCTTTACAAGCATAGCCTATAACGGAAAAATGCAGACCCCGTCCGTGAAGGTTTATGACAGTGAGGGCAACAGGCTTATATACAAAACCGATTTTAAGGTTAAATATCCTTCGGGAAGAACCAAGCCGGGCAAATATACCGCAAAGGTTACATTTATGGGTAAATACGAAGGCGAAAAGCTCATCACCTTTACGATAAGACCGTCTTCAGTAAGTCTTTCTGCAAAGGCGGATAAAAACAGCGTTACTCTTAATTGGGACGACCTTCCCGAGGCAACGGGATACAGAGTTTTCCGCTACAACACTGAAACAAAAAAGTATAAGGCTCTTAAAACCACCTGGGATACAACTTACACTGACACCTCACTCAAGGCGGGTACGAGATATTACTACGTGGTCAAGTCCTATACCAAAGTAAAAGGTGAATACTATTGTACTACTGCCTCTAAAGGGGCAATAAATACCAAGGGGAAGTAGTCAGGAGCCAGTAGTCAGGAGTCACGCGCCGACGTGGGTTGAAGACGAAAGATTTTACCCGCGGATGTCGGGTGATTGTATGGGCGTCCGAAAAGTTTGGACGCCCCCGGAACAACACAAAACAAAAAGGAGAAAGCATTATGATTATCATTAAGGTTATTTCAGCAATTATGGCATTTCTTATGTCAGTACTTTCCTTTGGCGGCACTCAGCCCGAAAGAAAATGTAATCCCGAGTTCAGCGGTACATTCATACAGTCATGGATGAGCGGCAGCTGGGACGATGACCGTTGGCAGACAGAAATTGAGAATATGAAGGAGGCAGGTATTGAATATCTTATCCTTCAGGATGTAGCTAAC
>JAZUAZ010000055.1:0-11762 GCA_045638245.1 Acutalibacteraceae bacterium
GCAAGAGGAAAATATGGCTTGAAGGTTTTCGGTGTTGTGTTCGCACCGCAGGAAATGAATCCGCCTAATAAGTCGGGATAGGTATAGGCTACGGTAAGTGCGTTTATACCGCCGTCGCTGTGTCCCATGAGGAAGGGCTTAGTGAGTCCCATAGCTTCAATGAATTCCTTTATATCCTTTGCCATAAGGTCATAGGATATAACTCCGGGGTCACTGCTCTGTCCGTGGCATCGGCTTTCGATTACATATACCTTATAGTCATTTGCAAGGTAGGTAGCCGCTTCTTTAAGAGATTCCTTGTTTCCGCCGTTTCCGTGAACAAGAATAAGAGGATGGCCGCTTTCACCGTAAACAACGTAGTGCATTGTCATTTCGGAAAGCTCAATGTCACCCTCATAAGAGAATGTCTCAATAGGGGACGGTATATCCGAGGTGTCAAGAATGATAAGGTTGTATTTTTTCGACTGCTGACGTGTTGCTATCTGCCACACACCTGCACCGATAACTGCAGTAAGTGCAATACAGCCCGCCGCTTTGAGTATTACTTTTCCTTTTTTCTTCATATTATTCACCTTTTTCTGTTAAGTCTGAGTGCGTTTGTAACAACGCAGAAGGAGGAAAGGCTCATAGCCGCCGCTCCGAACATGGGGTTCAGCTCCCAGCCGAAAAGCGGAGTAAAAATTCCCGCCGCAAGAGGGATACCGAGACAATTGTAGAAAAATGCCCAGAAAAGATTCTGATGTATGGTACGAAGGGTATTGCGGCTGAGCTTTATAAGCTTGGGAAGATCCGAAAGACGGCTCTTCATAAGTACGATATCAGCCGCGTCGATAGCGACGTCAGTACCTGCACCGATAGCGACACCGTTATCTGCAAGGGTGAGGGCGGGAGCGTCGTTTATGCCGTCACCGACCATGGCAACCCTGCCTTCTGATTTGAGCTTTCGTACAGCCTCAGCCTTTTCTTCGGGAAGCACCTCGGAAATTACACGGTCAACGCCTGCCTGTCGTCCGATTTCTTCGGCGGTGTTTTTATTGTCACCCGTGAGCATAATTACGCGTATGCCCATATTCTGAAGCTCTTTTACGGCTTTCGGGCTATCCTCCTTTATAACGTCGGCTACTGAGATTATTCCGATAAGTGTGTTATCCTTCAGAAAGAAAAGAGGAGTTTTACCTGCACCGGAAAGCATAAAAGCGGTGGTTCTTGCTTCTTCGTTTATTTCTGCGAAAGCTTCTGCAAAGGTGAGATTTCCGCCTCTGATTACGGAGTCCTCACACCTTGCCTCAAGTCCCTTGCCGATAATTGCGGAAAAATCCGATGTTTCATAAAGGCTGAGACCCTCGGCTCTGTTTACAATAGCCTGACCTAAGGGGTGCTCACTTTTCTTTTCAAGTGAAGCGGCAAGTAAAAGAAGCTCGCCTTCGTCCGTGCCGTTAAAGGGGATTATATCTGTAACGAGAGGCTCACCTTTAGTGATTGTACCTGTCTTATCAAGTATAACAATATCGGTTTTGCCGACTGTTTCAAGTGCGGTAGCATTTTTAAAAAGAATACCTTTTTTTGCACCGATGCCGCTTCCGACGGTGATTGCAACGGGAGTTGCAAGACCTAAGGCGCAGGGACAGCTTATTACAAGTACAGAAATGCCTCTTTCGAGGGCGTGAGCAACGTTTTTATCGATAAGCAGCCACACAAGACCCGTGACAAGGGCGATAACAATAACCGTGGGAACAAAAATCCCGGAAACCTTGTCTGCAACCTTGGCAATAGGTGCCTTTGAAGCGGCGGCATCGCTTACTGTTCTGATGATTCTTGCAAGAGCGGTATCCTCACCGACAGCAACTGCCTCGCATTTAAGATAGCCTGACTGATTTACTGTTGCGGCGGATACTGTGTCTCCGACGTTTTTATCAACGGGAATACTTTCACCTGTTAGTGCAGCCTCGTTTACCGCACTGCTTCCGTCGATGACTGTACCGTCAACGGGGATGCTTTCGCCAGGGCGTACGACAAAAATATCAGCCTTTTTGACCTCCGGGACGTTTACTGTGATTTCCTTACCGTCGGATATTATTGTAGCTGTCTGTGGCCTTAAATTCATAAGAGCTCTGAGTGCATCGGTAGTTTTTCCTTTGCTTTTTGCTTCGAGAAGCTTGCCAACGGTTATGAGGGTAACTATCATTGCGGCTGATTCAAAATAAAAGCCGTGAAGACAGTGATGCGCCGCTTCGATATCCCCTGAAAGCTGAAAGCAAGCAAGTCTGTAAAGCTCATAAAAACTCCAGACAAAGGATGCGCCCGAGCCTGTTGCAACGAGGGTATCCATATTCGGAGCTTTGTTGATAAGACCCTTTGCACCTTTTATAAAGAAGCTTCTGTTTATAATCATAACAGTAAGAGAAAGAAGCATCTGAATTATGCCGTTTAGAAGCGGATTTTCCTTAAAGAATTCGGGGAGAGGAAGGCTGAGCATTGAGTGGCCCATAGCGATATACATAAGTACTGCAAGGAAGAGAGCGGAAAGTATAAGTCTTTTTATGAGACTGCCGGCCTCTGTGGTTTTGGTGGCTTCATCCGAAGCGTCAGACTGAGAAATACCGACAGTTATACCAAAGCCTGCTTTTTTTACCGCTTCAATTACCGCACTGTCGGACACGTCGCCCTCTAATGTCATAGAATTGGTCAGAAGAGAGACGGAGCAGACATCTACACCCTCAAGAGCGTTGACGATGCGTTCTATTCTTGCCGAGCAGGCAGCACAGGACATACCTGTGATACTGTACTGTTTCATAATTTCACCTCTGCCTATATTATATACTTTGAGTGTTTTCAGGTCAAGCGGATTATATTTTCCTTTTATAAGATTTACAGATTTTAACTTTAAATTTATTGACTATATGTCTGTATAGTGATATTATATAAAAAGATATACAGATTTGTATATTTTTTATGAAAGGAGAATATTTATGAAGAGAATTATTGCGATTTTTCTTACGGTAATCCTTTTTGTAGGAATGATTGCTCCGACAATGTCGAATGCCTTTTTCTTCGGCGACAAGGAGCAACCGGTTCTGCGCCTCATCGTACCCGAAAACTGGGAAATGGAGATAGGTGACAGCAGAACAGTTGACTATGTGTTTGCGGATACAGAAAATCATGTTCTCACATGGTCTGTTTCGCCTGAGGATGTTGCGACTGTTGACCAGTGGGGCAGAGTAACTGCACTTAATGCAGGGGTTGCAGTTGTTACCGCTCAGAACAGTGACGGACTTACCGACAGCGTGGAGCTTAATGTAGTTCTTACCTCCACCAAAACCGAAAATGCACTCAGAAAGGTTGACTACAACCTCGGAGCAGTGCAGGAATCCGATCTTCTGCAAAAGGTTGTTACAAGATACGCTCTTGACGATGAAAATGTGCCCGCAGAGGTAAAGGATGCAGATTCCTACCCCTATGCACAGATAGCTGAAACCAAAAACGGTGTAACGTGGGAAATTACCGATTACGGTGTGCTTCGTGTTGACGAAAGTGCGGCTAACGAAAGAGACGTTGAGCAGCGTTTTATGGGTGACAGATACTTCTACAGTGCCGACACAACCGACGGTAAGGTTCTTGCAATTTTTGCTGACGGTGAAAACGGCATCTGGACTGTTATGGCAGAAGGCTATACCCATATTGAAATGGTTGAGCTTAACGGTACAGATAAGGCTGCGCAGATGAGTGCGGAAACCCAGAAGTACGTTGCAAGACGCGGTATGGTTTCCAATGCTTTCTATATCAACGGCGAATGGAAGCCGGAGGAAAGTGACAACGACGGTCTGTGGACTTCAATGTACGGCGGCGGTGAGCTTATGCGCTATGCAGTTCTCCGTGATGATCCCACTGCAACTGAAGCTGAGATAGAGGAAGCAAGATATACTGCAACCCGCTCAGTTGAAGCAGTACTTTTCCTTACCTACATTTCAATGCGTGAGGGTACTGTTGAAAGCTATTACAGAGCACAGAGAAACGGCTCGGTAACAGATCCTGAAACAGGCAAGTACTATACTGACGAGGCTCTTCTTGTGGGCGGTGACTACTCACAGAATATACCCTACGACAGCCCTGCAACAAAGTTTGATAATATGTATTCAAATTATATGAAGTGGGGTGTTACCTCTTATATTCAGGATGAGGAGCATCTTGCGATATATAATCCTGAGCTCTGGAGCAACAATCAGCTTGACCCGGACGCAGATTATGCAAAGAGAACAAGACTTCTTGAAGGCTTCTGGGCAAGAACCTACTCCTTCAAGGATGAAAACAGTGATTTCGATGCTTATGCATACTGGAGCCATAACGGCGACGGTACTGCAACAGGTGTATCTACAAAGACCTACGGCGACGGAAGTGACTTCCTTCTTCATAACGAAAACTACCGCGGTCTTGAAGTAAACGCTACCGGTGAGATTCCCGAAAGACTCTGGAACAATCTTATCGGCGAGGGCTACGAAATTGATGATATTTTCTATAAGGGCGACACAAGCTCCGACGAAATTATCGGTCACCTCTTCCTTTATAAGCTCGCTTACGATATTCTCGGACCCGAAGACCCTGAGCTTGCAGGACTTCTTGAAGAGACAATGGAAAAGTTTGCTCAGCACCTTGTTGACAACTCCTACTGTATGGTAGACGGCTCAGGTCAGCCTACAACATGGGCAAAGTTCTCAAGAACCTATATGCACAACGGTCAGGTTCTCGGCGGTGCACCCCTTAACTCAATGGTGCTTCTCTGCGCCTTTAAGGTTGCCGCATACATCACAGGCAACCAGAAGTGGGAAGACGAATACAGAATGGCAGCTCTTGATGAGTCCTATCAGTTTGCTGAAATAATGACTCAGCAGAGAGAGCGCTATCAGATGGCTATTCTTGAATACGCTAACAGTGTATCTCCTATTCTTGGCTTTATTCTCAGACCTCTTGTAGGTACTGAGCTTTTCAACACAGTACACAGAATCATCATCAACTATTCCGACGAGGAAATGGCAATGCTCGCCTTCTATCTTCTTTTCCAGCTTGAGGATGATGAGGAGCTTCTCACCTATTACCGTGAGGCACTTGACGACTGGTGGTTCTCCATTCAGTACAGTGAAAATGCTCTCTGGTATTACATTTATCAGCTTGCATATCCCAATGAGGTTAAGACTGACTACTATGGTAACAACCTTGTTGATACCGCTCAGTGGGTTCTCAGCAGACATCCTATCGACCTTAGAAGATATCTTGCTTCAAACTCAAGACGTGATGACGTTCAGGAGCTTGACCTTGACGATGTAGGCATTGGCGGAACAAGTGAGCTTTCCTTTGACCCCAACGCATTCACACCTCCCTTCTGGAACAGCGACAACCAGATATTCAAGATGGTAGGTATTCTTATGGGCCTGGGCAGATACGAATGGAAGGTTGCTCCCGCTGACGAAAGAGCACTTCACAAATACAACGGCTCAACCTACGAGATGGATAACTGTCACAACATCTATGAGATGGAAGGTTCAACAACCTATACCCTTCCTTACTGGATGGGCAGATACCACGGTATGCTTGAAGCATAATTGAATAATAAGAAAAGTTCTTTTGATTCTTTTTGTCGAGAAAAGAACGCCTGCACGGTGAGTGCATAATAAGTAAAAAAGACAACCGTTGGTTTAGTACTGACGGTTGTTTTCTCATGTGCGGGGCTTTGCCTCGCAACCCCGCAAGCTTTAAAAAAGCTTGACAAAACTTTTCTTATTCAAATTTAAAAGGGTGCTGTCTTTCTGACAACACCCTTTATTATACTTTTATTATAATTATTCGTCGAAGTTCTTTGCTGTTGCCTTCTCGAAGATGTTGATAACCTTCTGAGAGGGAGCCTTATCGATAAGTGAAACAACAAGGCAGGCAACAAGACCAACTATGAAGCCGGGAAGAATTTCGTAAATACCTGTTGATTCTGTGAGGAATATGAGCCAGAGAACGTCGGTTACTGCGCCGCATACAACACCTGCGATTGCACCCTTGTAGGTGGTACGCTTCCAAAAGAGTGAAAGGATGATAACAGGACCAAAGGAAGCACCGAAGCCGCCCCATGCGTTTTCAACCATGTTCATAATAGCCTGAGCGCCGCTGCCCTTACTGTTTGCAATGAAGTATGCAACTACTGCTACGATGATAACAACGATTCTGCCTACCCAGAGGGTTTCTTTATCTGAAGCCTGCTTTCTGAAGATGGGCTTATAGATATCACTTGTGAAGGATGATGAAGCAACAAGAAGCTGAGAGTCAGCAGTGCTCATAGCTGCAGCAACGATAGCTGAAAGAAGGATACCTGCAACGAAGCCGGGGAAGAGGTTGTTTACAAGTCTGATGAAGATTGTAGCCTGAGCACCGTTGTCAACAAGCTCCTGACCTAACATCATTCTGCCGAGAATAGCAATTGCGATTGCTGAACCGAGTGAAAGAACAACCCAGATGATAGCAACTGTTGATGAGGTCTTTATCATTGAGGCCTTTCTGATTGCCATAAATCTTACAAGGATGTGAGGCATACCGAAGTAGCCGAGACCCCATGAAAGACCTGTGATGATTTCCTGAGGCTTTGCTTCGAAGGGGTTGGAGTTAAACACCTGCTCAGCACCGTCAACGATAAGTGTAAGCTTTGAAGCGTCAAGGTCCTTTGTAGCAAGAATTACGATGGGTACTGCAAGAAGAGCGATAAGCATCATAAGACCCTGGAAGAAGTCTGTCCAGCAAACTGCCTTGAAGCCGCCTGAGAAGGTGTACGCAAGGATAATAAGAGCAAAGATCGCAAGAGCAATGCTGTCCTTGCCTGCAAGCTGGGGGACAACTGATGTAAGTACTGTAGCACCTGCCACGAAGGAGGATGCAACATAAATTGTGAAGAATACAAGAAAAACAATAGCACAGATAATCTGCAGAGCGGGACTTGTTGCAGCGAATCTGTTTGTCATATACTGGGGAAGTGTGATAGAGTCGTTAGCTGCTTTTGAGAAGTTACGCAGTCTCTTTGCAACAAATAACCAGTTAAGTGAAGTGCCGAGAGCAAGACCGATACCGATCCATACCTGACCCATACCGAAGGCAAGGATACTGCCGGGGAATCCCATAAGAAGCCAACCGCTCATATCTGATGCCTGGGCGCTCATAGCCGTTACCCAGGGACCCATTGAACGTCCTCCGAGGAAATATTCCTCCTCGCCGCCGTTTTTAGAGCGGTACATAAAGAAAATACCGATTCCGAGAACGACTGCAAAGTAAATAATAAAAGCAAGAAGTTGTGATGTCATATAAAACCCTTTCCTTTCTTTATCGTGTTAAAGCAATAAAACAATATTATCATAAAAGTAATTAAAAAGTCAAGAGAAATGACGGATTATAAGTAATTTTCAGTCGTTTGGTTGCAGTATAAATAGCAATCTCTGTCGTGTGAGCATATTATTCCGATTGCCTGAAGGTAAGAGTATATAATCGTCGACCCGACGAATGTCATACCTCTTTTCTTAAGAGCTTTTGAAATACTGTCGGAAAGGGTGTTGGTGGTTTTGTTTGTTTCGTAATGGATTTCTCCATTTGTGAAGGTTAAAAGATAATTATAAAATCCGCTGTGCTCACGGGATATTTCCTTGAAAATTTTACTGTTGTTTATACTTGCCTTTATTTTCAGCTTGTTTCTGATGATGTCTTTGTTTTCAAGAAGCTCTGCGATTTTATCCTCGCCGTAGGCACAGACCTTATCAATGTCAAAATTATCGTAGGCTTTCCTGAAGGCTTCTCTTTTATTGAGTACACATTCCCATGAAAGTCCTGCTTGAAAGGATTCGAGGATGAGCATTTCGTATAAGTACTGCTCGTCAAAGCAGGGGACACACCACTCGTTGTCGTGATACTCAACGTAAAGAGGATTTTTCAGGTTACACCATCTGCATCGTTTTTTACCGTCAATGTTCATAGCTGTACCTGTTCATCGTGTCAGGAAGTACCTGCAGATGCTTCTGATTGCTCCCTGATATTTGCCTTCACCCTCGTATTCCTTTGTGAAGCCGCATTTTTCCAGTACTCTTATAGATGCAGGGTTTTCTGTATCGCATATACCGTAGACCTTATTGATGGCTTTAAGGGGCATAATATAATCTAAAAATGCTTTCAAAGCCTCTGTGGCATAGCCGTTGCCGGTATGCTTTGCTGCGATGTGATAGCCTGCCTCGTAGCCATTTTCAATAGGTACGAGCTGAACATAGCCTATATTGGTGCCATCCTTTAAAAGTACGGGATAAACGAGAGGTCCCTCTCCTGATGCGTATACGCTTATGAGAAAGGTGAGGGTTTCTCTTGCTTCCTCCTCAGTCTCAAAAACCTCATCAGGAAGAAAGGATACCATATCCTTCTCAAGGGAGTTCAGATGTACTGCCCTTGCCATGGAGAGGTCGAATTCGGTTATTGTAAGTCTTTCTGTTTCGAGTTTCATTTTAACACCTCACAGCTTTGTGTAAAAAAATCCGGGATTAGATTTTTCTGATCCCGGATTTGCAATATTTTTCTTAATTACTGACCCATAAGCCATGACATATCCATGTAGATATAGCCTTTGGGGATTTCAAATACTGAATCGTTAACTGTTGCGCTGAAGTTGCTGATTTTTGTTACGGTCTTTTCTCCGTCGTCTGTTGATTCGGTACCGAGAAGGTTGCCTGCGGCGTCGAAGTAGAAAACAGCGGTCTTGCCTTCGGATGTGATTGTTTCTGCTGTAACACTCTTGCCGTCGAAGGTTGTTGAGCTTGTTGTTAAAGTACCGTTAGCAGGAACTTCAAAGCCCTTTGTAGCCTCGCTGAAGTCGATTTCCTCACCCATAAGCTCCTCGGTAAGCTCGGTGTAGAACTTGCCCATCATTTCGAAAAGCATATAAGCGGTGTCGTTATCGGCTCTGTATATGAGTGTTGCGGGAATTCCTTCCATGCTCATGCTCATACGTACGTTGCCGTTTTTGCAGGCGATATCAACAGGAATATCTTCTACACCTTCGGTGATTGTTATCATTGTCATTGAATAAGTGCCGGAGGAGAAGATTTTGTTGAACTTCTCTATTTTTGAGCCTGAAATATATGAGGGAGACTGTGAAGGAGTGCTCGGCTGATTCGGAGTACTCGGGTTGGAAGGAGTCTGAGCGGGCTGGGAAGGATTTGTTGAGCCCTCAGGGGTGGATGTTGAAGAAGAGGGGGTGCTTACATTGGGGGTTGCTGCAGGTGCAGATGATGTTGACTCTGTGACCTGAACGTCATTGCTTGCGGGAGGAGCAAGAGTTATGTCGTCAGAGACGGTTGTATCTTCGCTTCCGCCTGTCTGCTGGGTTGTTTCTTCCTTATCGGTTTCTTTTTCTTCCTCTTTTTTGCCGCAACCGAAAAATACTGCGGTCATCATAAGAATAAGTGCAAGAATAACTGCAATGCTTTTTTTCATGTTAATAACCTCCGTTTTTGTTTATTCGCCTGCCATTTCAAGCAGCCAGCTTATATTGAGATAGCTATAGCCTTTGGGAATTTCAAAATATGAATCGGCAACCTCTGTTGTAATCTGTGACCAGAGAGTTGTTTCTGTTTTGCCTGAGGGTGAGATTATATCTCTTCTTACAAGCATATCACTTTCGTCAAAGTAATAGTTGAATGTGTCGCCGTTTGAGGAAATGTAGCTTTCACAAATGAGGTTTTTGCCGTTTACATTGACCTCGGAAACTGTAATTGTGCCGATATCGTTTATCTGGAATTTATCCATCATTGTGGAAAACTCAAGACCCTCCATCATATCCTCGGGCACCTCGCAGTACTTCTTCATAAAGTCGATAAGCATATATGCGGTATCGTTGGATGCAAGATAAATCATCTGTGCGGTCATTCCGTCGGATTCGGTGCTTACGTAGAAGTTACCGTTTTTTACCGCCATTGTTGCGGGAGACTCGGCATTTCCGTTGGCATCAATCATGGTGATTACCATAAGGTATCTGCCGCCGGCAAAAAGATTCTGATATTTCTGAATACGATAGGCTGCCGGAGGAGTAACCACGGGTTCCTGCTGATTGTCGCCTTGATTGTCGGGCTGGGATGGGGTTGTGGGAGTGATGTTACCCATATAATCATCAGCGTTTGCGGTGTGATCCATCTGAACACCGGTGTATTTTACATCGGGAATGTCTGCGGCGTCGTATATATCATCAAGAGGATGACGGGTGTTACCTACGGTGTCTCCGTCAAAATCCGCACCCCAGACCTTGCCGTTTTCGTCGGTTACAAGAGCATAGGTGGTATCCTTGTCCTCGTCTATATGTATACGGTACGTGCTTCCTGCAGCGTCCGTAACGATGAGATTGGGAATTTCCTTCTCTCCGCTTGTAAAAAACAGGTATAAAGCTACTCCGCACACAATCAGAGCTATAAATGTGCAGATGAAGACTCTTCTGAGAATTTTTTTCATTCGTTTGTCTCCTTTGACAATGGAATATCTTTACAGTATCTAAGATACCTTATTTTAAGTTAAAAATCAATTATCTGATTGTTAATTCTGCCGTAGAAGTTTACACCTTTATTTCGCGTATCGGAACAAGCTGTAAACTCTGTCGTCAGATAAACTTTTCGATAATACCGTCGAAGGCTTCAATATCAGCAAGCTCAATTGCGCCCTTATCTGCGAGTGCAGGAGTTTTTGTGTCAATCGGGAGCTTTGCAAGAACGGGAATACCGAACTTTGCGGCAACCTCATCAGTTTTGCCTTCACCGAAGATGTAATGCTTCTTATCACAGTCGGGACAAACGAAGTAGCTCATATTTTCAACAAGACCTACGATGGGAACGTTCATCATTGAAGCCATATTGATTGCCTTTGAAACGATAAGTCCTACAAGGTCCTGGGGGGTTGTCACAACGATAATACCGTCAACCTTGAGGCTCTGGAAAACAGTAAGAGGTACGTCGCCTGTTCCGGGAGCCATATCGACAAACATAAAGTCTACATCGCCCCATGCAACGTCTGTGAAGAACTGCTGGATAACGCCGCTGATAACAGGGCCTCTCCAGATAACAGGAGCATCCTGACTTTCAAGAAGAAGGTTAACACTCATAAGTCTGATGCCTGTTTTGCTCACTGCGGGGATAATGCCCGAAGCATCAGCCTCGGCTCTGCCTTCAATGCCGAACATCTTGGGAATTGAGGGGCCTGTGATATCTGCATCCAGGATGGCTGTCTGATAGCCTCTTGCCTGAACTGCGGAAGCGAGCATTGATGTGACGGAGGATTTACCTACGCCGCCCTTGCCGCTTACAACTGCATATATTTTTTTTATGTCACTATACTCGTTCTGCTTAAGGTGAAGATCCTTCTTTTCCTTGCAATCCGAGGATGAGCAGCTTGAACAGTTGCCTGAACATGAACTCATAATAAAACACTGCCTTTCGTAATTTGTATATATGTTATTATCTGTGTTAAATTATATAATAATACAAATAAGTGAATATGTCAAACAATTTTTGCTTTTTCCTTGACCGTAAAAGTATCGGGTGATATAATTTTATCAGAAAAGCAAAACGGAGGATGTAATTATGAAAAACAAGATGAAAAATCTGATCGTATGTCTGTTTGCACTTTTTGTTATTGCGGGGATTGTTACAGGCGTCGCAGTTGTTCTGAAAAGCGGAAGAACGCCTTCACCTGCTCCTGTAACATATACGGATGCTACC
>JAZUAZ010000056.1:0-3238 GCA_045638245.1 Acutalibacteraceae bacterium
TCTATAAGCTTACCCATAAGAAGAGGGATAAGCACCTCCATAACGACCTCAAGAGAAACAAAAAGCGGTGAAAGCACCGACGGCAGCTTATATTCTCTTATACACGAGGCAAGTCTTTTAATCATTGTTATCCTTCCTTTCTAAATTATTGTTGATTTTATCAAGTACTCTGAAAAAAATATCAAGCTCCTCTTCGCTTATGCCCTCTCCGAGCATATTTTCGAAGCGTTCAAATGAAGCTTCAACCAGAGTCTGTATCTCTACCGCCCTGTCTGTAAGGGTGATTTTTTTCAGTCTCGCATCATACTTCACGCTTTCGCGTTTTACAAGTCCGTTTTTCTCCATAAGTGAAAGTATTGTACTTGCACTTGAGCGTCTTATATTGAATTCCTGCTCGAAGTCCTTCTGAAAAATATCCCTGTCACGGTTATGGTAAAGATAGCCTATTGCCCTGCCGTGAGTACCCGTCATTTTATCAGCGTAGCTTTTTGCCGCATCGGTATCAATATATCTTTTTATGCGGCGGGCCGTCTTGTGTATTTCAAGACCGATTTTTCTTTTTTCCATAAAATCCCTCTTGTAAAGTTATCCTTTGCTTCCTTATTTTTTTGTCATCAGACCGATTGTTAGGTGCCGAACAATTAAAAATTATACTGTTTTTTTCTTTTTTTGTCAACAGTCGTATCACAAGTTTTTAAGAAAGATAATCAAAATATGAACTTTTTATAAACACTCATCGAAAGTGCCGCTTTTGCAAAATTTTTGATTGAAATTAATCTATGTTTGTGTTACTATTTACATACTATAAGATACTATGGAATAGTATGCAAAGAAAAGAACACGGCAGAAACATCGTTCTGCCTTCCGTATACATTATAAATAAGGAGACTGCTCAAATGACTAAATTTCTGAAAAAGCTGATGAGCTTTATAATCGCAACCGTTATGGTCTGCCTTCTTGCGGCACCTATGGGCGCAAGTGCAACTGTTTACCCTCAGGGGGTCACCGCTGCTCAGGCGGAGAATGCCATTGATAACACTGACCGTCTTATAAGCGGTCTTCTCGAAAATCTTGCCGAGACCTCACTTGAGGATATCGTAATGCCTGAAATCTGCTCGGATTCGGTTCTCTCCCTTCTTCTCGTTGAGGTATATAAGGCACTTGAGAAAAACGCTGACTCCATATCCGCTCTCGGACTTGATGTTTCCGTTTCAAACGTAGCCCGCTACCTTTCATCCTACGGACAGGTAAGCAGCAAGCTTCAGACCTATTCCTCATGGGAACAGGTAAATCTTGACGATGTAAGCTGGGGTGTAAGCGGCAAGGAGGACTTCGCAGTTGCCGCAAGTGCCATGTTCGGTCCGCTCAATTCGATTCTTTATACTCTGCTTTGCGGCGGTACATATCCGGTAATCGGTCCCATTGCAAGTATTCAGGGTGACTTCGGCTATGAAAATGCAATAATTCCCATATATCAGACTCTCGGTTTGAAAACCTGTACCACCCCTGCATCCTTCTATGCTCTCGCAGCTTCGGACAGCTACAATATGGTGAAATGCATCGTTTCTGACCTTCTCACCTTCGTCGGAGACGTTCTCGACGCCCCCGCTCAGATGCTTACGGAAAATCTCCCCTCTATAGCATATTTCGTTACAAGCGGCGCTCTTGAATCAACCATCACAAAGCTGCTTCAGCCTCTGAAGGTTACAATTCTCGGTGTACCTATTCTCACCGTTGACACCTTCGTTGACCTTAGTGCTCTTGAGAGCGGTCTTGATTTTAACATCAATATCGGTGACGGCTCAACCGACGGTCTGCAGATAGCACCCCTTGACCTTGATGCATTTGCTTCCTGCGGTACTGTAGAGGGTAACAGGGTTATCCCTAACAAGGGTGATGTATTCATCGAATTCCTTCGCTGGGCAATCGAAAGCATAAAGCTCAACCAGACCTTTATTACAGACCTTCTTGCAAAAAATGAGGTTGACCTTCAGCAATATGACATCGACATAAACTCTCTGCTGACAAATCTTTTCAGCAAGCCCACCGATGATATAATTTCCTTGCTTATAAATCTGCTTGCAGGTGAAAAGGCTACAGTTAACAATTATCAGTGGTCCTTCCAGAACAAAAAGGAAAACACCGCTGTTTACACACAGAACCTTACACGGGATGATTTCGTCCGCGCACTTGATGAGGTTGACAAGCTTGTTGACCAGTTCGTGGCAGAGGGCGGAGAATACACCACTCTCAGAGAGCTTCTGTCTCCCATGCTTTATTCCAACTCGCTTCTTACTCAGCTCGTAATCAAGGTTTACGGTCTTCTTCAGAGTGAGGATATTGAAAAATTCGTTTCACTTCTTGATATTGACCTCAGCCCCTCAGCAATAGCTCTGGAGCTTAAGGAAGAGCAGTTCGGCTCTGTTGCTTCTCAGCTCTCAAATCTCAGATCCTGGGAATATCTCAACAAGGATGCGGTTAACTGGGGCTTTACCGACGGTGACAGAGAAGGCTTTATCAATGCTATCAGTGCCGTACTCAGACCTGCAGATGAGCTTTTCACAATGCTTTTTGCAGGCGGTAAAATAACACTTCTCGATTCTATCGATTTTTACGGAAGTGACGGCTACAACACTGCGGTTATTCCTCTTCTTGAAGCTCTCGGCGTCTATTACGAGGATATCCCGAGCTACAGTGAATATCTCAGCCTCACAAAAACTCAGGGTGCAATAAAGCCCATTGTCACATCTCTGTTCTCACTCGTTGAAAGAGTACTCGACAAGCCCGTTTATACGGTTACGGAAATTTTACCCAACCTTATGTACTTCCTCAACAACGACGGTCTTGGTATATGCATCAGAAACCTGATTTATCCCGTTACAAATGTACTCAATCAGCTCGGTCTGAGCGACCTTGTAGACTTCTCAGCTCTTACAAGCATAGATGTAAACACTCTTATCAGCACACTCCTTACCGATTTCGGAATCGACTTTTCCTTCGCAAATCTCAATCTCTCACAGTTTGAGGGTATGGGCGAGCTTGTAACCGTAGATTCAAAAAGAACCCAGAACGGCTCTGCAATTAAGATTTACTCAGTAAAGGCAGACCAGCCTGCAGTTCTTGTTACAGTGCTCCGCTTTGCCGTTGAGACACTCAAGATGCCCGGTAACGACAGCTTCATCATTGAGCTTATCGGCACAAACGAGGAGTTAGGCTCCAACAGTATTGTCAACACTCT
>JAZUAZ010000057.1:0-5378 GCA_045638245.1 Acutalibacteraceae bacterium
CCTGTAACCCAGAGACACTTGCAAGAGATTTAAAATACTTTGTGAAAAAGGGATATGATGTGAAGAAAATACAGCCGGTAGATATGTTCCCGCATACGGAACATGTTGAGTCCGTAGTTCTGCTGTCACGAGCATAAGCGAAGTGAGAGTAGATTACGGAGGACCATGCAAGGCACGCCCAAGAAGTCGAGCCGGAGGCGATGACTGATTGGCTGCGGGCTACTGCGGAGACGGTGGTTTGGCTGTCACGAGCATACAATCAGGAGGATATTATGGCGAGAGAGATTCAACCAAAAGAAACAACAAGAGATATGGCATATGAACTTTGGATGAAAGCGCCGAATCCGATGGTTACTTTCTTTAAGACTTTAGATGTGACAAACATAGTCAAAGTCAGTAAGAAAAAGAATATGAAGTTCAATATGCTTCTGGGTTATTGCATTGGAAAAGCAGCAGTAGGTGTAAAAGAATTTTACATACTTCCGGTTGGTGATAAACTTATGCAGTATGACACAATTGCGGTAAACACTATTGTGAAGAATAAGAATGATGAAGTAAGTTCTTGTGATATTATGCAAACAGATGATTTAACTGCATTTAATCAGGAATATTTAAAACACACAGCACAGGTTGCCGAAACTTGTCAAGACAGAGATTTGTCTGAAGATAGTATGGTTATTGGCACATCAGCAATTATTGATACTGATATTGATGGTGCTGTTGGTATGAATAGCGGAATTTTCAATAATCCATTTATAATCTGGGGAAAATACAGAAAGAAACTATTTAGATATGAATTGCCAATTTCATTTCAGTTCCACCATACACAAATGGATGGCGCACATGCAGGCAGATTTCTGGCAAACCTGCAGAAAGAGATTAACGGGCTGAAATAAGCACTTTTTGTAGTGGATAAGTTTTCTACAACAGGCAGAGTTGATATGTTTCCGACAACGCATATTAACAACCCATTATCTCTATCCATGTGGAGACAATTGTTTTGGTAACAAGAATGCGGCAAAGTTTGCAGAATAACTGCCAAACACATATTCAATAAACAGGACACTATATTACGATTTGTTGAAAGAAGGTTATAATAATGTTATTTTCAATCGTTGATGACGAGCAGATTGGCACAGTTCTGGAAATCTGGGAAGAGTTGTTGTACAATGCTGAAGAATTTGCTTATTGGGATGAAGGTGATTTGGATCAAGAACTGTTTAGAAAAGCTATGTTTTTGACATGGAAATTATTTTCCGAGCGCATTGACTTTGATGCTTCGGAAGAAGAATACGCTTTGCCGGTTGATCTCGCAGTAATTCTCGGGCAAATAATGTCGTATGGGAGACTCAAGCAGATAATAGACAGAGAAGATGGCGGCAACATCGAACTGTCAGCTATGCTTGCAGAAGACCTTTGGAAGAGCATACAATTCAGAAAAGAGTTTTCCCGCTTTGATCCTGTCATTTCATCAAAACATCTAATAAATATGGAAGTATACCAACTGACATACAATTTGAAATCAGGTCAACTATATGTGCAGAAGGGTAATGAGTCTTTCACAGTCAAGGATATTTCCGCATGGTGGGACTTTGATGAAGAGTGATGCTCTTTTTATGCCAAATAAAAAATGAAGCCAACTTCAGCCTTTGCAGTTAGGTCGATACGGTACCCTTAAAGGGAAGTCTTGACGAATTACTGTCAGTGACAGACGAAGAAGACGTTGACAGAGCAATAAAAACAGGCGTATGTAACATATATCACGGATGTGTTCACAATATGCTTTATGAAAAAAGCGAAAACATCCTCAGAGGATTATATAAGTCGGCATCCTTTGTTGTGCAGGCAATTGTCTATAAAGAAACGAGACGCTATATCAGCCGACAAAAAGATTTACTTCAAACCGTTTCACCTGATGAAAAAGCTGTCGTTGAAGCTTTTTTAACCCTTAAAAACGGCGGTGAGATTGATTTTGATAAAATGTCCGAGGCCTTATTTGTATGGTCCGGAAAACATATAAAAAAGGCAAAGAGTAAATAACAACCTCTGTCTTATAAAAGGAGAAGATTATATGGAACTTGTTTCAAAAGTAAAAAGTGTTTTTGCCACCCGTCCCGGTTGGACAACAGAGCCCATTGAAAGAATGAGCTACTACTCATATTTTGCAGGTCAGAATATGATTTATACTCTTTTCAATACCTGCCTTGCAACCTATCTTCTGTTTCTCGGTATCGATCCCATCAAATCTGCGGCGGTTATTTTCGCAGTTAAGGTATGGGATGCGGTGAACGACACCATGTTCGGTGTTATCTTTGACAAAATTAAATTCAAGAGCGGCAAAAAGTACATCCCCTGGCTTCGTGTTTCAACGGTGCTTATCCCCCTTGCGACTATACTTACCTTTATTATCCCCAACGGTACAAGTGAAACCTTCAAGCTCGCCTGGTTTGCTATCGCATACGTGCTCTGGGATACCGCCTACACTCTTTGTGATGTACCCATTTTCGGTATTCTCACCTCTATGAGTCAGAGTGTAGACGAAAGAAACAGTATTCAGTCATATAAGAGCATTGCTACCTATGCAGGTGTAGGTGTAACCTCAACAATAACCACTCTTCTCATCAGCGAGAAGGTAGGTATGGGCTACGGACTTATCTCACTTATCATAGGCGTTGCCGCCTTCCTTCTTATGACACCCGCCTCCTTCAAATTAAAGGAGCGCTTCAAGGGAGAAACAGAAGAGGGCTTCACAATAAAGAGTATGCTTACATACCTTGTGAAGAATAAGTACCTTCTCATCTATTATCTGGGACTTTTCTTCTACTCCGCACTCAATATAGGTAATGCCTTTAACCTTTTCGTTTCCTATTATCTGTTCCACAGCACCCTTTTCTCAATTGTTGTCGGTGCGGTGGGTACAGTACCTCAGCTTATTGCTGCCCTTGTTCTTCCCAAGCTTATCCGCAAGGTTGATAAGATGAAGGTAAATCAGATATGCCTTCTTCTCTATGTAATCCTCAGCGTAATCACATGGGCAGTCGGCTACGGAAATATCTATGTTTACATTATTCTTTTCACCGTCCGCTCAGTACCTCTTGCAGTTGTTGCACTCGAAATGTTTATTTTCACTCCCGACTGTGCAGAATACGGCCTTTTCAAGAGCGGTATAGAGGCAAAGGGTATCACCTTCGCAATACAGACCTTTATGGCTAAGCTTACAGGCTCAATCTCGGGCGCACTCGGTATGCTTATCCTCGGCCTTGAAGCCGTAGGCTGGAATGTTGTTGAGGCAGCCTCCTTTGAAGAGCTCGAAAGACTCGGTGTAGAACAGACACCCCACGCGCTCAACATACTCTGGCTTATCTTTATGCTTATCCCCGCAATCGGCGGTCTTCTCGCATTCATTGTATGGTGCTTCTACGACCTCAGGGATAAGGACGTACAGATTATGATTGACTGCAATACAGGAAAAATCACAAGAGAAGAGGCTCTTTCAAGACTTTCAAAGAGCTACGGCATAAAGAAGTAAGAAAGCGGTATACAAGGAGGAATATATATGAAGAAAACAAGAAAAGCTATCGCCCTTTTACTAAGCATTATTATCTGTCTGTCACTCGGTATTTTCGGCACCTCCGCAGAGATGTCAGCAGAAGACTACACAATCGTAAACCCTTATGCTGATGTTATCTGGCAGGGTGAAAATGCATGGGGAGCTTACAAGGGCTCACTCCACTCACATTCAACCTACAGTGATGCTGACGAAACCCTCGCAACTATGGTCAAGGAAGCTTACAGACAGAATTATGATTTCCTTGCTGTTTCCGATCACGGTATTACGGGCGTTGATTGGGATAAGGCTCCCTTTATGCACCCTCTTTACCTCTATCAGCCCCTTCTCGGTAATGCCTTTGAGCATCTTACCACCGAGGAATACGAGGCTATCAAAAACGGTACCTATGAAAACAGAGGTAAAATAATGGTACCCGTTTTAGGTGCAAACGAATTCAACAACCTTTCACTTTCCAAAAACCACGTAAACGGTCATTTTCTTGATGCAAATGCAGGCAACGCCTTTCCCGGTGCCGAAAATGAAAGAGGCTATGAGCAGGCTATAAAGTACATAGACGAGCATGGCGGTCTTTCATACATAAACCATCCCGGCGATTGGCTCGAAACCAACGAAAATCCCGCTGCAGTTGACGATCAGGGAAACATTTCCTTCTTCGGTGACCTCATTTTAGAGTATGACAGCTGCCTCGGCATTGAAATTCTCAACGAGGATAACGGCCCCACCGGCTATGACAGAATCCTCTGGGATAACCTTCTTATGTACTGTATTCCTTACGGTAAAACCGTTATCGGCTTCAGCAATACAGATGCTCACAACGTAAGTAAAATTGACTCATCCTTCAGCGTGTTTATGATGGAGGAAAACTCCGCAGAAAACATTGAAGCTACTATGCAGAGCGGTGCATTTTTCGGCATAACGAGAAGCCTTCGTGCAAATGACAGAATAGGTCCCTACGAAGAAATCGACGCAATTAACAAGGGTATCCCCTACCCGATGTTTACCGATATTTCCGTTGTCGGTCACTCCGTAGCAGTATCAACCACCGACGCAGACACCCTTCAGTGGATTGCAAACGGTAAGGTTATTGCAACCGCTGACATTTCAAACGGCGGCTCATACACCCTCAATCTCGATGAAATTGAAGGCGCAGAGGACTTCCTTTACATAAGAGCAGAGCTTATCGGTGAGGGCGGACTTTGCTGCTCTCAGGCTTTCATTATTGAAAAGGGAGATGCAGACAAGGAATACGAGGCTGTTTCAGGCTTTGATGCACTTATTGAAAGAATTGCTTACTTCTTCAAGGGTACAAAGCTCTGGAGTATCATCGTTGAGCTGTCAAGACTTTGATGCGATATATTCGCTTCGCGAATGTGAAAAAAGGAGCTTAATTTATGAACGGAATTACACGGCGTGAAAGAGAAGTAACAGATATAAACGAAATCAAAAAAATCCTCGACAAATCTATGGTTGTCCGCATCGGTATGGTGGATGACGGCGAATGCTATATCGTACCTATGAACTACGGCTACACTATGGAGGATAGCAAGCTCACCTTATGGCTTCACAGCGGTCTTACAGGCAGAAAGCTTGATGTTATAAGGAAAAATCCTAAGGTTTTCTTTGAGCTGGACTGTGATATTACTCCCTTTGAGGGTGATGTTGCCTGCCGCTACGGCATCACCTATGCTTCGGTTATGGGTAAAGGCACTGCGGTAATAACCGAGGATGTTGAAGAAAAAAAGCACGGTCTTTCCGTACTTATGAAAACCCAGACAGGCAAGGATTTCACCTTTGAGGATAAGATGAC
>JAZUAZ010000058.1:0-3255 GCA_045638245.1 Acutalibacteraceae bacterium
TATAATATCGGCAATTATACATTATAATTGTATCATCAAAACCCCAAACCGTCAACAATTGAGTTGCGGAATTAACGCCGAAAATAACTGCAATTATTTGTTTGTGTTGCACAATAAATAGAAACACTCCTCTGCCGAGGGCGGTAGGCAAAAAAAGCTCCGCCGGATTTCTCCGACAGAGCTCATATTTTATAAATTTATCATTCGTTGAGCATCTTGAAAATCTTCTTATTAGCTGCGTAGATTTCCTTGTATGCGGCAAACATCTTGTCGTATATGGGCTTGTTAGCCTTGTTGGGCTCGAATCTCTTTTCAGCATCAATGAGCTTGTTCGCTTCTGCGATTGAATCGATAACGCCGAGACCTACTGCAACGACAACTGCTGCACCTACTGCGCCTACATTCTGGGGATTTGCAACGGTTTCAACAACTCTGCCTGTGCAGTCTGCAAGGATCTGGCTTGTTGAATCGTTGAGAGCGCCGCCGCCTACAAAACGGATAACGTTTGAGGTCTTGGTCTTCTTTTCGTGGGTTTCGAGCATCCAGCGCATATGCATACATACGCCTTCAACAACGGCACGGATCATTTCGCTCTTACCTGTTTCAATGCTGAGGTTGTAGAACATACCTCTTACATTAGGATCCTCGAAGGGACAGCGGTTACCGTGAAGCCAGGGTGTGAAGAGTACGCCGTTTGAGCCTGCGGGTACCTGCTCGATAACTGATGAAAGGTACTGATAAAGGTTTGTGAATTTTGATTCCATATCCTCGGCAACGTCAGTCTTCTTAAGATAGATACCGATTTCGTCGAGAGCAAGATGATTCTTTACCCATTCAAGGCACTTACCTGCAGTTTCAAGCTCTGCAAAGTAGTTATAATAGCCGGGACGTGCGCCGACAACTGCGGCAATCATAGCTGATGCGTCAACGATGCTCTTATCAACAACGGTTGAAACCCAGCCTGATGTGCCCATATAAACGTGAGTTTCGTGCTTGTTTACTGCACCTGCACCTACGCGGATAAGTGAGGCGTCCATACCCCCGCCGTAAACGAGAGTACCCTCCTTGAGGCCGAGCTCTTCAGCAGCCTGCTTTGTAAGACCGCCTACTGCATCTGTTGATTTCACAATTTTTGCAAGATGGCGCATATCAACGTGAAGAATCTTGCATACCTCCTGGCTCCAGCACTTCTTATGAATGTCATAAAGAAGTGTACCGAAGGCGGAGTCCTCTGTCATAATGAACTTTCCTGTCATTCTTGCAATAAGAGCTTCCTTTACGTCGAGCCATTTATGTACCTTTTCAAAATTGTCGGATTCGTTGTTTTTTACCCAATTATACTTGAATACGGGGTCCTTAACGCTGGCGGCAACTGCACCTGTCTTTGCAAGTGAGATAAGAAGCTTAGGAATACTTGCACCTGCAATCTGGATGCCGTGAGCCATAAGCTGCTTACGTTCCTCTCTTGCACGCTGGTCCATATAGCTCATAGCGCGGCGTACGGGAAGTCCGTCCTTATCAACAAGAACAAGGCCCTGAGCCTGCGAGCAGAAGGAGATACCGTCAACCTGCTCGGGCTTTACATTGGTTTTACTGAAAACTGCAGCGGTGGTTTTTCTCATAGCATCCCACCATTCGTTGGGGTCCTGTTCAGCACCGCCGTCAGGGAGAATATAGAGCTCATAGCCCTCGTTAGCATCAGAGAGAAGCTTGATCTGATCGCCGATTTCAAAAAGGCAGGTTTTGACGCCGGTTGTACCGATGTCATAAGCAAGTGCGTACTTCATAATATTTTCGTTCCTTTCAGAATATAGTTTTTATTTTCCTGCGGGGGAGTACCCCGACTTATTTCTGTTCCTTGAGTGCGCCCTTGATAAAGCGCAGAATGTTTTTGATTGCAAAGTCGTCTCTTTCCATTATATCGTCGCCGGCATAGATTTTATACCTGAAGGAGTAATAATCGCATGCGTAGGAAAACTGTACGTTCATAAGGATGTTATCTACAAGGAAGGCGGCAATACCCGGGTCGATATCCTGACGGATTTCGCCGGACCTCTGACCGTCCTCGATGGTTTTTCTGTAGGCCGCACAGGTTTTTTCTTCAATCTGAGATGCGATTTTTTCTATAATGGGACTGTTGCTTTCGCTTGTTATTTCGTTGTAAAGCTTTATAAGTACCTTTGAACGGCGGGATATTGCGATGTAGCTTCGTATAAGCCTTTCGAGCTTTACCATAACATCCTCATCTGAGGAAACGACCTGTTCAATGACTGAATCAAGCTCCGAAATGCCGTAGTTGACACTCATGAGAAAAAGGTCGGTTTTTGTATCAAAGTATTTGTAAAGTGAGCCTACGCTTACCTCTGCTTTTTTAGCAATAGTGTTTATATTTGCATTATCGAAGCCCTCGGTTGCAAACTCGTTTACCGCAACGTCGAGAATTTTTCTCTGCTTCTGCTCGGGGATATTCCTGAAGGTAGGCTTACAGTAAATTTCTATGTCGGACATAGAGAATCTCCGTTTCTGACTATATTTAGTATATTTTAACAATTTTATCAAAAAAATGCAAGTATAAAATGCGGGGATAAAACTATGCAAATTGCATAAAGACGGTCGATTTGCAATTCGCGATTCGCAATGCGCGATCGTGGGAAAGGTGGGCGGAAAGGGAAATGCAACCCGCCAAATAAAAAAGCAGAAAAGTTCTTTTGATTCTTTTCTTTCAAGAAAAGAATGACTGCCCGGCGAGGGCACTTCTTTCAATGTACGATCGCAATCGCGGGATAGCTTTACGTAAACAAAAAGCAGTAACCCGCCAAGTAAAACAGATATAGTTTAATCTTAAATAAAAAGACGTTCCAACCGTAAATTTGGAAGGAACGTCTTTTTTTGTTTATAATAAATAAGACTAAAAGCAACATCGGATGGCGGGCGGACGTTATATTCTATCGCCTGTGTTCCCCGCGATTGCGCATTGAGAATTGTTTAATCCCACTCGTCGCCTCTGACCGTGTCAAGGTTTATACCCTTGGTGTCGTGGGTCTTTCTGATAAGTGCAAAGAGTGTTATTGCAAAGCTGGGCACGAGAAGGCAGAGCGCAACAGTACCCATAACACCGTCGCCGAAAATAAGAGCGAGTACCATATTGGATAGATAAGCGACTCCGTAGCCTGCAAAGCCGACAACAGACTGAGCTGCGGTTGCTGATGAACGAAGATTTGTGGGTGCGGATTCACTTGCCATCATAATGAGTAC
>JAZUAZ010000059.1:0-2104 GCA_045638245.1 Acutalibacteraceae bacterium
GAAAGTCCGAGCTGACCTGCAACAAGCTTGGGCTCGATTATCTGTCTTATAACGGTGATTACCGCATAAATTATGAAAAGTCCGATTGCAAGTGAATATTTACCGGCAATAAAGGAATATACCGCCCAGGGTAAAAGTATGGTACCCGTGCCGAGCATGGGAGCTATATCTACAACGGAAACAATAGCGGCGATAATTACAGTGTGCTTTGTTGTGAAAATACCGGTAAGGCTGAGAACCGTAAGACCTGCATACATTTCAATGAAGGTAATGAGCATAATAAGGGCATAGGCTCTTGCCATTTTTCCCAGAGAATTGAAAACGAGACGCTTGGCTCTTGAAAGGTCCTTGCGCTTGTTTTCGGGGAACTGAAGCTTTATGAAATTAACGATATAATCGTAATCTGCGGTCATAAAGCAGGTTGCAACGATGGCAATAACAACGGAAATGATGAAGCTGGGAATCTGTGCTACCGTTGAAATAACGCCTGCAAGAGGAGCTGTAACCCATGAAACGTCAAAGTTTTCACCGATACCGCTTGCAAGATTGTCCGTAAGCTCTGTGCTTGTGCCCTCTATAGCACCTCTTACCTGAGCGAATAAATCAGTAAGTCCCTCTGTAGCAGGCTCTGAAAGAAACTTTGGCAGTCTGCCTGCAAAGGAGAAAAGGAAGTCCTCAACCGTAGCTACAAGACTGTCGATATTTTCGAAGCGTGAGATGATAGCGGCAACAAAGTCACGTATTCCTTCAAAGATTTTCATGCCGATAAGCACGAAAATTGCTGCAATAAGACCAAAAAACAAAATTACGCAGATTGCCGAGGCAAGCCCCTTTTTTATAAAGGAATTTCTTACTATAAAGTTTCTCGGACGCTGAAGTATGGTTGCGACGGCAAAGGCAAAAACAATCGGAAAAGCCACTCCGAAGGCATACTCGTAGACAATGTGTGCAAGAAACAGCATTATGCCGTAAAATGCTATGTTTATAATAAATTTCCTTTTTCTTTCGACGTCGGCCATTTATAACACCCCTCTTATAAAGCATTTTGTATTATATTTATATTATATTAACTCATATCGCCTGTAAAATCAATGTATTTCACAAAATAAAAAATTTTTAAGACAAATACTTTTCATAAAGAATAAAATGTGATATTATATCCTATAACTTGTATTTCTGTAACCAAAAACGGAAGGTAGTGAAAATATGAACGTAGCAATTTTAGGATTCGGAGTTGTAGGCTCGGGTGTTGCCGAGGTTATTACAAAAAATTCCGATTCAATCCTTAAAAACAGTGATGTTTCTTTGTCTCTCAAGAAAATTCTTGACATAAGAGACTTTGAGGGAAATCCCTTCAGCGAGCTTATGACAAAGAATTTCGAAGATATAGTAAACGATGATTCAATACAGATAGTTGTTGAAACAATGGGCGGTGTAAATCCTGCTTATGATTTTGCAATGCGTTGTCTTAACAAGGGTAAGCACGTTGTTTCTTCAAATAAGGAGCTTGTTGCAACAAAGGGCTTTGAGCTTCTTGAAGCGGCAAGAAAAAATAATGTTAATTTCCTTTTCGAAGCATCTGTAGGCGGAGGTATTCCCATTATCAGACCTATCAGCCGTTGCCTTGCAGGTAACAGAATAAGTGAAATTGCAGGTATTCTCAACGGCACATCAAACTTCATTCTGACTAAAATGATAGTGGAGGGCATGAGCTTCAGTGATGCTCTCAGTCTTGCCCAGCAGCTCGGCTATGCGGAAAAGGATCCCACTGCCGACGTTGAGGGCCTTGATGCAATGAGAAAAATCTGCATCCTTGCTTCTCTTGCCTTCGGCAATCACGTTTACCCCGACGGTGTTTACTGTGAGGGTATCTCAAAAATCACACTCAGCGATGTTGCATACGCTGACAGTGCTGACTGTGTTATAAAGCTTCTTGCAAGAACAAAGAAGCTTGAAAACGATGAAATTCTCGTTATGGTTACACCCTGCCTTATTTCAAAGGACAGTATGCTCGCAGGCGTAAATGACGTGTTCAATGCCTGTCTCGTAAGAGGTGACGCTACAGGTGATGTGCTTATGTACGGTAAGGGTGCAGGTAAATTAG
>JAZUAZ010000060.1:0-7812 GCA_045638245.1 Acutalibacteraceae bacterium
GAATAATTTTAGGAGGTTTATTTATGTTAACATATGCTTGTCTTGGAGCCGGTGCGGCTTTTCTGATTGCGTTTATGGCTATGTGTCATAAGAAGAGAAGTGTTCTCGGCGTATATATCAAAAATCTTACAAGTATATTCTTTCTTCTGACAGGTCTTACTGCAACATTCTGCAATTCGGATTATCCGAATTTATGGATGTATTCACTTCCTATCATGATGGGCGGCGTTTTCGGACTTATGGGTGACATCTACCTTGATCAGAAGTGGATTTATCCTCAGCATAATGATCAGTACCTCAATATGGGCTTCATTTCCTTTGGTATCGGGCATTTCTTCTATATTGGTGCTGTCTATAATCAGGCTCATTTTGCACCCAAGGATATGCTTGTACCTCTCGGCGTCGGTGCTCTCGTAACAGTTTGCAATCTCTTACTTGAAAAGCCCACAAAGCAGAAATACGGAAAGTTCTATGCCATCGTTACCGCTTACTGCATGATTCTCGGTACTATGTGCGGAACTTCTCTCTGGGCTGCAATTCAGACCAAGCAGATTGCATACATAGTATTCAATATCGGTTCCGTACTGTTCCTTCTGTCAGACATTATTCTTTCACCGATGTATTTTGCAATCAAGCAGGACAGAAACACCCCTTTCAACTTTGTTATCAATCACACAACTTATTACGTAGGTCAGTTTATGATAGCATTCTCAGTGTTCCTTCTTGAACCTGTTTGTTGCTGAGAAAAAATAAAGATTTAACATAGCAAATGGAGTAGCAAAATGAAAAATTACATTTCCCGTTTAAAGCAGAACTGTTCAATGAAAACTTTTATATTCTGGTGGATATTCAGACTGTTGATGGTTTATGCTTTTGTTGTAGGACTTTTAAAGAAACCTTTTGACATAACCGACCCGCTTCAGGTTGGTGCAAATCTGTTGTGTATGTTCCTTTGGGAAATATTTATGCTTTTCCCTGAAAAGAGTACCTTCAGATACATAACACCCGGTTTCCAGACTGTATTCATCCCCGGAATTTTTGCTGCATCTTTTGGCGGTAAATTCCTCAACCTTTACTATGATTCAAGATTTCTTGACTCTTTCCTTCATGCTTGGGGAAGTATGGTGTGTGTTTTCTTCGGATATGAGCTCTTATGTGCAATAATGAAAAAAGAAAAGAAGACTGCATCGCTTACCGTTATAATTTTTGCATCGATAGGATTCTCGTTTATGTGTTCCACACTTTGGGAGCTCTTTGAGTTTGCATTTGACCAGTTTGCATGTATGACCGGCGGTATAGGCGATGCTCAGCATTGGTCCCGCGGACTTGCAGAGGGAACTCCTAAGATTGCTACTCTTTTCGACCCTGTGTTTGACGGAACAAATACAGTTACTCTTCCCGGCGGGGAAATTATCAATCCGGGAGACCGTTGGCCTATTATGGATATAATGGGGGATATGTTCCTTAACGTTGTGGGTGCACTGGTGGGATTTATCGGTCTTAAGGTTTATCCTTACAGACATAAGGGCAAGCGTAAGATTGAAATTGATGCATTTTCAGAAGAAACGGTTACTGTATAAGTAAGCAATTATTGACCGACTCAAAATATGATGAGTCGGTCTTTTTTTACTGAAATTAACAATATGTTGTACTATTTTCAGTTTCATGTATACTTCTTGTCATTTTGTACAAAAATTTTTTTATCAAAAGTTATAATATTAAGCACTGAAAACTTGATTTCTTGCTTTCATAGTGATAAAATATGTAGGTATTAGTATCGAGTTACTCGGAATTGATAACATTACTATTAAGGGGTAATAAAAATGCAAAGAAGAACAGGTACAATTTCAAGAGGTATCCGTTGCCCGATTATCCGTGAGGGTGACGACCTTGCAAAGATTGTTTGCGACAGTGTTGTTGAGGCTGCAGAATGTGACGGCTTTGAGCTCAGAGATAAGGACGTTGTTGCGGTAACAGAATCAATCCTTGCAAGAAGTCAGGGTAATTATGCTTCTGTTGATGCAATTGCTAAGGATGTTAAATCAAAGCTTGGCGGAGAGACAGTGGGTGTTATTTTCCCGATTCTCTCAAGAAACCGTTTTGCAATCTGCCTTAAGGGTATCGCTATGGGATGCAAGAAGGTTGTGCTTATGCTCAGCTATCCCAGTGACGAAGTAGGTAATCATCTTCTTACTTATGATCAGCTTGACGAAGCAGGAGTAAATCCTTACAGCGATGTTCTTTCACTTGCAAAGTACCGTGAATTATTCGGTGAAAATAAGCATGAGTTCACAGGTGTTGACTATGTGGACTACTATTCACAGATTATTACTGAAGCAGGTGCAGAATGTGAAGTTGTTTTTGCAAATCAGGCAAAGGCAATTCTTGATTACACAGACTGTATTCTTACCTGTGATATTCACACAAGAGCGCGCACAAAGAGACTTCTCAAGGCAGCGGGCGCAAAGATTGTCTGCGGTATGGATGACATTCTTACTGAGTCAATCGACGGTAGCGGCTTTAACGCTGATTTCGGTCTTCTCGGCTCTAACAAGTCAACAGAAGATATGATCAAGCTTTTCCCGAAGGATTGCAATGAGTTTGTTAACAGAGCTCAGCAGTACCTTGTTGAAAAAACAGGCAAGAATATTGAAGTAATGGTATACGGAGACGGTGCATTTAAGGATCCTCAGGGTAAAATCTGGGAGCTTGCTGACCCCTGCGTTTCACCCGGATATACCAAGGGTCTTGAGGGTACACCCAACGAACTCAAGCTCAAGTATCTTGCTGACAATGATTTCAAAGATCTTTCAGGTGATGAGCTTAAAAAAGCAATCAGCGAAAGAATCAAAGAGAAAGGCGAAGAAAGTCTTGTAGGTAATATGGCTTCTCAGGGTACTACTCCCAGAAAGTTTACTGACCTTATCGGTTCACTTTGTGACCTTACAAGCGGCTCAGGCGACAAGGGTACACCTGTTGTTCTCGTACAGGGATACTTTGACAACTACACAAACTGATTTTAATTAGGGCAACTTAACGGTTGCCCTATGTTGGTATAGTTAAAATTTTTGAAAATATATATCGGGAGGAATTTTAATATGGATTCAAACAAGAGACCTGACACAATGGCTCGTATTACAACAAAAGAGCTTGCCGACGAATTTATCGCAGAGCAGATAAAGGCTATCCGTGAGCAGGTGGGCGACAAGAAGGTTCTTCTTGCTCTTTCCGGCGGTGTTGACTCATCTGTTGTTGCAGCTCTTCTCATCAAAGCTATCGGAAAGCAGCTCGTGTGTGTACATGTAAACCATGGCCTTATGCGTAAAAATGAAAGTGAAAATGTAATCGAAGTTTTCAGAAACGGACTTGATGCAAATCTTGTTTATGTAGATGCTACCGACCGTTTCCTTGATCTTCTCAAGGACGTAAGTGAGCCTGAAAAGAAGCGCAAGATAATCGGTGCTGAGTTTATCAATGTTTTTGCAGACGAAGCAAGAAAGCTCGACGGTATTTCATACCTTGCTCAGGGTACTATTTACCCTGATATTCTTGAAAGCATTAAGCAGGCAGAAGGTAAAAAGGCAGTTAAGTCACACCATAACGTTGGCGGACTTCCCGAAGATCTCGAATTCGAGCTTGTTGAACCCATCAAGCTTCTTTTCAAGGATGAAGTACGTGTTGTTGGTGAAGCTCTCGGTCTGCCTCACGCAATGGTTTACCGTCAGCCCTTCCCGGGTCCCGGTCTTGGCGTACGTTGCCTTGGGGCAATTACCCGTGACAGACTTGAAGCGCTCAGAGAAGCTGATGCTATTCTCCGAGAGGAATTCGACCTTAACGGTCTCGCCGAAAAGGTATGGCAGTACTTTATTGCTGTTCCCGATATGAAGAGTGTAGGCGTTAAGGATGACAGCCGTTATGAAGGTTGGCCCGCAATTATCAGAGCAGTAAACACAACTGACGCTATGACTGCAACGATTGAAGAAATTCCTTATCCCGTACTCCACAAGATAACAGCCCGAATTACAAACGAAGTAGACGGTATAAATCGCGTACTCTTCGACCTTACACCGAAGCCGACCGGCACAATCGAGTGGGAATAAGTAAACGAAAGCTCGTGAGCCCAGTAAAATAAAGGGTTTCGGGATTTTCAAAAAGCCTTGTGATACCAATTTGATACTGTATCCGGCTTTTCCACATAATTTCATACAAGAGAAAACCTCTCTCGTTTGAACACTTAGTTCATTCGAGAGAGGTATTTTTTTATGACATTTTTCGACAGCGTGATACTGCAACACGATCCTGAAAAATCGATATAAAAGTAAACATTTTATAAACTTGGGTAAATTTAGGTTACCAAACCCTAGTTTTTCGTGCGGTATAGAAGTGAATGGGGATTTTAAGTGTTTTTTTGAAAAAATTCAAAAAAATTTCGCTCAAACACGATTTTAGTCAGAAATATATGGTGAGAGATGTTGAAAGGTTGATTTTGAAAAAAATCTAATTTTTTTGAAAGACTTTTTACAAAAATGTGTCCCAATAAAGAAGTAGAGGGTAATTTTAAGTACTTTTAACAGGTTTAAAAATTTCTAAAAAATATGGTTATAAAAGTATTTAAAATGTGCGGTATAGAAGTAGAGAGCCTTTTAGTTTTTTCGAAAATCTTAAAAAAATTTATTTAGAGGGTCACCGTTTTGCGAAAAAATGTCCGTAGGAAAGTAGGGGGGAATGTAAATATTCTAAAAACTTATCAAAAACAGGGTGTGCATTTACTGTTTCTCTGTGGGTATAAGTGAGAGATATCTTTAACTTATAAAAATTTTTATTTAGGGGGCTAATTTTTAACGAAAAAATGTCCGTAAATAAGTGAAGGGAAGTTTTGAATATTTTGAAAACATTTGAATTTTGGGGTTTCCATTTAGCTTCTCCCAGTCCGTATAGGTGAGAATTGTTTTTTTAGTCTGTAAACGATTTGAAAACTCTTGGGATAGGGGGTCACCATTTCGCGGAAAATTGTCCGTAAGAAAGTAGAGGGATAAAAAGTTTATCAAAAATACTTCCGCTTTTGCTTGTAGATTGTCCGTTATAAAGTAGAAGAATATTTTGAACGTTTTGAAAACATTAATGATACATACCTGTCAAAAGCAGAAAAAATGTCCGTAAATAAGTGAAGGGCATATAAAGTTGATTAAAAACTTTTTGCAGAATCACAAAATCATGTCCCAATAAAGAAGTAGAAGGGTTATTTGTATTTTGTATTCAATGTCGGGCAACCGACTTGTAATAAATCTTAAAGAAAGGAGAACAAACACATGGCAGTACTTATGAATGCAAAGGAAATCAGCGAAGAACTCGGTATTTCCAAAACGCTTGCTTATGATATTATGCAGAAGCTCAACAAAGAGCTTGAGGCAAAAGGCTATTTCGTAATCAAGGGTAAAGTGAGCCGCCGTTATCTGTCAGAACAGATTTACGGTATGCCCAAAGAAAAATAATAAGAGAGGATTGATTCAATGGCTGTATACAAAGACAGCAAAAGAGGTACGTGGTATGTATTGGTGTACTACACGAACTGGAAGGGTGAAAGCGATAGAAAGATGAAGCGTGGCTTCAAAACCCGTAAGGAAGCGGTCGCTTGGGAGAATACGTTTCTAAACAAAAACACAGGCGACCTAAATATGACCTTCGCAGAGTTCTATGACATCTACAAAAGCGACCTCGAGGAACGCTTGAAGGAAAACACCTGGGTAATGAAAACCAGTGTTATCGAGCTTAAGATTTTGCCGTACTTCAAGAAAAAGAAGATGTGTGAAATCAAGGTTTCCGATGTCATTGCCTGGCAGAAGGAAATGATGGCGTACCGTGATAAAGACGGTCAGCCTTATGCATCGGGATACCTTAAAACGATTCACAATCAGCTCAGTGCAATTTTTAATCACGCCGTAAGGTTTTATGAGCTTCCTGCTAATCCTGCTGCAAAGGTCGGAAATATGGGCAGAGAGAACACAAAGGAGATGCTCTTCTGGACGAAAGAGGAGTATATGAAATTCGCTGATTCGATGATGGACAAGCCGTTATCCTATTACGCATTTGAAATGCTTTATTGGTGCGGTATCCGTCTCGGTGAGCTGCTTGCTTTGACTTACGGTGATTTTGATTTTGAAAAGAAGACTGTAAGAATCAATAAGTCATATCAGTGCATTAAGGGCAAAGACGTTGTTACCACACCGAAAACTAAAAAGAGCAACCGAACAATCGTAATGCCTGACTTTCTCTGTGATGAAATGAAAATCTATTTCAAAGGTCTTTACAAGCCGAGAAAGAACGACAGAGTTTTTCTTATAACTAAAGCCTATCTTCACAGTGAGATGCGACGAGGCTGTAAGGAAACGGGCGTGAAGAAAATCCGTATTCACGATTTGAGACACTCACATGTTTCACTTCTCATCGATATGGGATTCACTCCTCTTGCCATTGCGGACAGAGTAGGTCACGAGAGTATAGACATCACTTACCGTTATGCACATCTCTTCCCGTCAAAGCAAACAGAGATAGCAGAGAAATTAAATATGGAGCGTGAATAAAGTGTCAGCGAAAAATTTAGACAAGTACAACCGTTTTCGCAGTATAACGGTAGGGTTCAGAGTTTCACCTGAAGAGAACGAGCAGATAAACAAGGCCGTTGCAATTTAGGGACTGAGCAAACAGGAATACTGTTACCGCCGTTGTATGCAGCAGGATATTGTTGTGCAGGGAGGTAATCCGAGAGTGTTCAAGGCGCTCAGAAATAATCTTGCCTGGGTGCTTGAAGAGCTTAAAAACAAAAATGAAGTGACCGATGAGATGCTTGAAATAATTAAGCTCATCACGGTAACACTTCAGGGATTAAAAGGAGACTTAAATGAATGATGTAACAAAAGAAAAGACTGTCCCTTACACATCTGCACCACCAGATGAAGGACAGTCAAATCAAAAATCTATTGATAATATTATACCCGACGGAGAAGAAAATATCAATAGCTTTGAAGAGAAATTTGCTCAGATGCAAAGAGAGCTCCGCAAGTCAATGGACCCGTCATATATGAAGACGGTAACAATGAGTGAGCTTTATGATACGGCATATCTCAGTAAGCCTGCGATCATTGACGGAATACTTTATCCCGGTACTTATCTTTTCGTCGGTGCACCGAAGGTCGGTAAAAGCTTTATGATGGCACAGCTTGCTTATCATGTGAGTACGGGTAAGCCTCTTTGGGAGAATGAAGTCAGACAAGGCAAGGTGCTTTATCTTGCACTCGAGGATGATTACTCACGACTACAGAAAAGACTTTACCGAATGTTCGGAACAGAAGGCACAAACAATTTATTCTTCTCCGTGTCGGCAAAGAATCTCAACGGCGGACTCTTTGAACAGCTTGAAAAATTTATTGAAGAGAATCCCGATACAAGACTTATCATCATCGACACTCTGCAGAAGGTCAGAGAGTCGGGTGCAGAAAAATTTTCTTACGCAAATGACTACGAAGTGATTGCTCAGCTTAAAAATTTTTCTGACCGATACGGTATCTGCTTACTCCTTGTGCATCATACACGCAAACAAAATTCGGGAGACAAGTTTGATATGATTTCGGGTACCAACGGTTTACTCGGTGCTGCCGACGGAGCTTTTCTCTTACAATGATTTGTCAAACTAAGTGCAACACTTTTTGATGTAATCCTCAAACAAATCCAAAGGTTTTTGGTAATTTAAAACTTTCTTGGGCCTGGCGTTAATCAACGCCAGGTTCTTTTTTAGTGTAGCAGGACTGACTCTTG
>JAZUAZ010000061.1:0-4837 GCA_045638245.1 Acutalibacteraceae bacterium
AAAAAGCAAAGGAGGTAAAATTATGGATTTACAGGTACTTGTTGAGTTCATTTTTGAACTTGTAAAGAGAATCATCAATGCATTAAACATTGACGGCTTCCAGATTCCCGACGATGTAACACTTCCCGAAAATCTTTTCCCTACAGAACCCGCTGAATAATAGTACAGTTTGTTTTGTTTCTTATCCGAACATAGCTTTAAAAAGCAAAAACGGCTATGAAAGTGAAGGGAAATTAGGTTGTTTGACTCCGGGCAGAACATTTTGTTCTGCCCGGTTTACTGCTTTTACAGTGTTTGCTTCAAGTCCCTTGTGCTTTTGGTAAGAGAGATAAAAAAAGAAACTCAGCAGTCTTCTGACTACTGAGTTCTGGTAGGGGTGTTCATAAGGAATTTAATCCGTAATATATATGTTCTTAACTTTCACTTCTTACTTCAGAAATAACATTTCCATCCGTATCTATAGTTATAAGAAACGATAAACCGGATGAATTGTATGCACGGAAGTTGCAAACTCCGTCATCAAAATACATATGGTCATAGTTAGTAGTTATGTTGTATGAACTAAGATCTATTGCCAAATTGAATTTTTCGTCATAAAAGCCTCGTTGGGTTTGATCATAGTTTTCAGAATAGAATAATCCATCGGAAAAATGCGCAGGGTGATAAAAAGCATCTGATTCAAGGTGCTTGGTTTCCATAGTTTCTGTGTCAAGAAAATTTGTTCCCGAATAATGATAGAAAACCTTGGTGTAATTATCTATGTCAAAATCAACCAATGTTCCATCTGATGAGATTTTTTGAGTTTTAAAGTTAAGAACATTGATTGCTCGACCATCAGAAAGTTTAGGTCCTTCAAACAAGATGTTTTTTTCTACATTCCAGATAATACCATATTCCCCGCTATATCCGTAAGCGAAACAGCTTTCGCAACAAAAAGTATAATTATCTGTATAATAATCACTCATAATTGCACCGCCCTCTTCAAAGAAAGGCGCATCTGTAGTAGGCTCTATTAACCAACTGTTGTTCTTTATTACACCAATTTTTGATTGAGAGTTGTAGCTTTCACTTTCAATGACTACTAATTCATAATAATCGTTGTTGGAATTATATCCCGAAGCTAAAATTTTGTCACAATCATCGCTTAATCTTTTCGGTGTTTCTGTTATCGTTTGGTTAAGTGTTGTTGTGTTTGCTTGGGTATCAGTAATATTAGTAGTTTCGTTGATACTTAAATCTGTTTGAGCAGGTTTGTTTGAAGTTTGAGTCTCGTTCGTTTCTCCGCACCCTACGAACACAGTTAAAATGAGCGTAAACATTAGGATGAAAGATAAGGTTTGTTTGGATTTGTTTTTCATTTGTTTTTACCTCCATAAAATAAAAAAGTGCGCCTACCGAAGTAACCGCACTGAAAACGCAAACTCCGATAGTCGCCAAACTAATCATTGTGAAATCGGTATAACCTCATAAACAAAGCGGAATTTGCATTTTATCAAATTCAATCTTTGTTTATGAGGAAAAAGATATACTTTTCCAATAAAAAGAAAATTATACCTACTTTACAATATTCGATTAGCTTGGCATAATTAGTATATCACAATAGTTTGCTAATTTCAATACTTAAATAAAAAATGAAGGTTCGCTTGTATTACGAATGGTGCGAGAGACGGGACGCGTCCTTGCTTTGCAAATCCGCCGCCCTTGTCGACCCAATGCTTCGCATTCGGTACCCGACTTCGGACTTCTAAGCTAAAAACAATCCACCGGATTGTTTTCTTAACGCTTCTCACCCTCTTAGGCTTCAAGTCTCTTGCGCTTTTAGTAAGACAGATAAAAAAGAAACTCAGCAGTCTTTTGACTACTGAGTTCTGGTGCGAGAGACGGGACTTGAACCCGTACGAGCTGCCCCACACGCCCCTCAAACGTGCGCGTCTGCCGATTCCGCCACTCTCGCATATTCAGTTCACTCTCTCGAGTGCTTGTATACTATACCACTACGGAAAAGAAATGTCAATAGTTTTTTTGCAAAAAAACTATTTTTTTTACAAAAAATTCCCGGGGAAATCCCGGGATTTTTTTAAAATTCAATTCTTTGCTCCATGCTGATTGCTGCATCAGTTTCTATAGCGCCCTCAGGAATAATAATGTAATAAAAATACTCCTCGGGAGCATAATAAAAGTTCTCGTCATCTGCAGCAAGCTCACAAATATAACTTTCAGAACTGCCCTCTACAATATTCACGGAAAGTTCCGAACGAAGTATAAGGTTTCCTTCGAACTCCATATACACACTCGGAGCCTTGACAAATTTCGGATTGCTTCCGTTCATAGCACCAATTTCAATAACTATACTGTTATCGGTATCGCTTTGCGGCGGAAGAATAACACTGCATCCGCTCAGCTGAGTGTATACCCTTCCGTCTGCGGCAACATCGCCCGGACGGATTGCTTCAGGATCAGGCTGCTGGTTGGTAGGTAAAGTTGCCTCCTGAGTTGTGTCCTCAGTAACATCCTGTGTAGTAGCCTCTTCTGTTGTAAGCTCCTGTGTGGTCTGCTGCTCAGTTGTAACTTCTTCGGTAGTAAGTTCTTCCGTTACTGAAGTAGTTTCATCCTCAATCGTGGTGCTTTCCTGAGTGAAGGGCTCAGTTACACCGACTGTAGCCGTCGTATTATCATCGTACTCAGGGTTAAAAACAATACCCGAATCTGAATCCTTTTTATTAGAAAGGGACCCGATTATTACTCCTGTAAGAACTGCAAGTATTATTGCAAGCACACCAATGAGGACGTACCACTTTTTATAGTTTTTCTCCTGTACGGGCTCATCATCTCTGAAAGCCTCCGCGAAAGCTGCTTTATCCCTACTGCTTACAGAGGATGCCCCTGAAGTACGCACCGAGGGCTCAGACGGCTTATCAACATACACAGCCTTGGGTGCAGTACTTTCTGTAATAGCATTTCTTACATAGGTTTCCAGCGCGGATTTTATCTGAGAAGGAGAAGAATATCTTTCCTCAGGTCTGAACGCAGTTGCAGTAAAAATAATTCTTGCAAGACCGTTATCTGCATTTACCGGCATAGGGAACATATCTCCTCTGAGTCGTCTTGAGGCGGCTCTTTCCCTGTCTTCAAAAGAAACAGGCGCAGGATATTCAGGAAGGAACGGAGAACGGTTGTTGTTAGTCAGTCTGTAAAGCACCATTCCGAGCGCATAAATATCCGCTGAAGGACAATCTCTTCCTGATAACAGTTCGGGAGCTTTATATATTTCTGTGCCCGTTTTTTTGCGGTACTCTCTGTCGATTCCGAAGTCACCGAGCTTAAACGATAAATTCTCACCAATAAAAATGTTTTCAGGTGTAATACTTTTATGAACGATATCCTTCTGCCTGAATTCTTCAAGAGCGTTACAGATATCCCAGCCAAGCTTAACTATTTCCTTATGCTTTAAGCGTCTGTCCTTGATATATTCATTCAGCGGTGTCATAAGCTCCCTCAGAATGAGGACATAAAAACAGTTACTTTCCTTAACTACGGTGTAGTCATAATAATTTACAATATTACGGCTTTGAGAAAAATTGAGCATAGTCTCAATATTTTCACAGATTTTATTTTCGGCATAGCTCAGGTATTCATCAACGGTATTAAATTTTCCCGAATCAAGTGCAAGAAGAATTTCCTCGTTGTTTCCGGGGAATTTTATTGCTTCAACCGCCTTGGATATTCTTTTTGAGTTTTCGTAGCACGAAACCTTGAATACCGTTGTATTTTTACCTTGTGCAACTGTATCTTCTACGTTCCATTTACCAAAAAGCGGTTCCAGTTCACTTATCTGTTCGTAAGTCAAGGTAAAGCCTCCTTCCGTATACATTTTTATAATAATACCATTATAGCATCATTTAGTCAAGTATAGTACGAGTTACAAAAATATTCTAATTGCTTAATTGTAATATAAAAAAGCGGCACGTGTGTGCCGCCGTAAGTTTTAGAGAGCTCTGTAAAGCTTGATCCAGTTGTGAACCTTCTGTGCATCGTACTTTTCAGGAATAGTCTTAGCTGCTACAGGCATAAGCGGAAGAAGCTTGAAGCACTTGAGCATATCGGGTACCATCGGAATAAGAGGAGGAGCAACCGCAAGTACATGAAGAAGATAGGACAGCTCAATTTTAAGCGGGAAGCCGTCAGCAATTGCCATTTTGTCTGCAGTAAGTATCTCTTTTTCCATAATATAGTTTATGTCATCGCTGTCGATATAGGTAAAGAGGTTCTTGAAAAGATCAAGAAGTACATAATCCTTACCGAAATCAGTAAAGTATTTATACTGATAATTCCAGAGCATACTGACCGAAAGGTCTTTTTCGCCTGCATCGGAAACCGTGTCAGCAAGAATCTTACCTGCCTTCATACTAAGAGCAATACCGCTTCCCGTAAGAGGAACCGTCATACCTGCACTGTCACCTACAGCAGCGTATCCGTTTGCTACGATAAGAGGAAGCATTCTTCTTATGGGAATTCTTTCAACGCCTGTTCCGCCACGGAGCACCTTATCACCTATATAGGGGAACTGTGCCTTATATTTTGCAATAGTAGCGTCAATTTCCTCCTGGGTAAGCTCACCGCTGAACTCAAACTTACCAACGATAATATCAACGAAATCCTTGTTGGTATTCATCCAGTCAATACCCGGTTTATCAAGATTGAAGAAGGTAACAATATACTGAGGATCAGTAAGCTCACCTGTGAGATTTTCAAAATATATTCTGTAAACGTCAAAAATATGCTGCTTATCTATTTCATTGTCAATACCGAAATGTGCAGGCAGATTTCTTCTTAACGG
>JAZUAZ010000062.1:0-10837 GCA_045638245.1 Acutalibacteraceae bacterium
GCGTCGGTCTTGTCACATTTCAACAAAAATCTCACTTGTCACTTATACAATTTCAACTTGCTAAAACCGAAAAACCGTGGTAAAATAAAAAGGTTGAAAATTATGTAAAAATCAGGTGAGATAATGGATATCAGAAATGAAATCAGAAATGTTGCAATCATCGCTCACGTTGACCACGGAAAAACCACAATGGTTGACGAAATGCTCAAGCAGGCAGGCACCTTCCGCGCCAACGAGCAGGTTGCTGACCGTGTTATGGACTCAAACGACCTCGAAAGAGAAAGAGGTATCACAATTCTTTCAAAAAATACCGCCATTCATTACGGCGACATCAAAATAAACATCGTTGACACCCCGGGTCACGCTGACTTCGGCGGTGAGGTTGAGCGTATCCTTATGATGGTTGACGGCGTACTCCTTCTCGTTGACGCCTTTGAGGGCTGTATGCCCCAGACCCGCTTCGTACTCAAAAAAGCTCTCGGTCTTAAGAAAAAGGTACTTGTTGTTGTAAACAAGATCGACCGCCCCGGCGCAAGACCTGCTGAGGTTATCGACGAGGTACTCGACCTTTTCATTGAGCTCGGTGCAGACGATGACCAGCTCGAATTCCCCGTTGTATATGCTTCTGCAAGAGAGGGCTATTCCTCCCTTGACGACAGTGTACGTGAGGGCGATATGAGACCCCTTCTCGATGCTATCGTTGAACATATCGAGCCTCCCAAGGGCGATATAAACGGACCCACACAGATTCTTTTCTCCTCACTTGACTATGATGACTACGTAGGCAGAATCGGTATCGGCAGAGTTGAAAGAGGCTCCGTAAAGCAGGGTCAGCAGGTCGTACTCTGCAACAATAACGGTGACACAAGAAATGTCCGTGTTTCAAAGCTTTATCAGTTTGAGGGTCTTAAAAGAGTTGAGGTACAGAACGCTACAATGGGTGATCTTATCTGCGTTTCAGGTATTGCTGAGCTTAACATCGGCGACACAGCATGCGACCCCGAGCACGTTGAGGCTCTCCCCTTCGTAAAAATTGATGAGCCCACTATTTCAATGAACTTCATCGTTAACAACAGTCCTTTTGCAGGTAAAGAGGGCAAGTACGTTACCTCGAGAAATATCCGTGACAGACTTTTCAAGGAGGTTGAAACCAACGTAAGTATGCGTGTTGAGGAAACCGATACCACTGACTCCTTCAAGGTCAGCGGCAGAGGTGAACTCCACCTTTCAATCCTTATCGAGACTATGAGACGTCAGGGCTACGAATTTCAGGTTTCACGTCCTAAGGTTATTCTCAAAGAGGAAAACGGCGTTACTCTGGAGCCTATCGAGCTTCTTATCGTTGAAGTACCCGACCAGTACGCCGGTGCAGTTATCGAGAAGGTCTGCTCAAGAAAGGGCGAGCTTGAAAATATGGGCACCCGTGACGGCGGCAGTACACACCTTGAATTCAGAATCCCCGCAAGAGGACTTATCGGCTACCGCAGTGAGTTTATGACCGATACCAACGGTAACGGTATTATGAATCAGCTCTTTGCAGGCTATGAGCCCTACAAGGGTGATATACAGACAAGAGAAAGAGGCTCTATCGTTGTTCACGAAACAGGCGAAAGCTCAGCCTACGGTCTTTTCAATACTCAGGACAGGGGCAGACTTTTCATCGGTGCAGGCGTACCTGTTTACGAGGGTATGATCGTAGGTGAATGTGCAAAAAGCGAGGACGTTGTATGTAACGTATGCAAACAGAAACATCTTACAAATACACGTGCTTCAGGCTCTGACGATGCCCTTCGTCTCGTACCTCCCACAAATCTTTCACTCGAGCAGTGTATGGAATTCATCAAAGATGACGAGCTTCTTGAGGTTACTCCCGTATCTCTCCGTCTCAGAAAGGCAATACTCTCAAAAGAGCTTCGTATGAAGAAGCAGTTCAAGAAAAACTGAGCCTAAAGGCAGGTACACCGTACCTGCCTTGAATAAATGAGGTGATAAAGTGAAAAAATCACGTCTGACCTATATAAGAAATATTATTCTCCCCTGCCTTGTGTACCCTGCACTGACAGGTGTTTTCACCGGCGGTCTTATCTTCCTTTTCAAGCTTGCAGTTTCAAAGGTTGTTCCGTTTTCGGCACAGCTTTATTCTGCCGCATCCGAGAAGCTTGTTTATCTGCCGCTGCTTTTAATCGGAGCGGCACTCGTTGCGGTTATATCGTCGGTAATACTTAAGGCTGCTCCTGACTGTAAGGGCGGCGGTATTCCCACATCTATAACCCTTCTGAGAGGCGTTGCGGATTTCAACTGGATAAAAAGTATTCTGCTGCTTTTCCCCTCGGCAATTCTTACTTATTTCAGCGGAGTGCCTCTCGGTACTGAAGGTCCCGCAGTCCAGATGGGTACGGCTGTAGGCAGAGGTACTGTGAGACTTTTCGCAAAAAAGCGGACTGCCCTCGACAGATACATTATGACCTCGGGAGCATCGGCAGGCTTTGCCGCTGCAACGGGCGCACCTCTTACAGGTATGCTTTTTGCCTTCGAGGAGGCTCATGGCCGCTTCAACTCAATGCTCTTTATGTCATCGGCAGTAAGTGCTCTCACAAGCACAGCCGTAATGCGCTTTCTCTGCCCTCTTGCAGGCATAAACCCGGCTCTTTTTCATCTTGATACTGATACGGCTATGCCGCTTAAAAGCGTGTGGATATGTGCCGTTATCGGTCTTTTCTGTGCCGCAGTAGCAGGTGTTTTCACTGAAATTTACAGCAAGGTTCACAACCTTTCATCGTCTTTTGTCTCATCGCTTCCCATAGCGGTGAAGGTCGGCTTTGTATTCGTACTCACTGCACTTGCAGGCTATTTCTGCCGTGAAATTACCGGCTCGGGCGACCATATTATCGAGGAGCTTTTCGAGGGTCACGTAAATCCCGCACTTCTTATTCTTCTGCTTTGCGTGAGAGGAATTATTCTTATAGTCGCAAACAACATCGGTATCACCGGAGGTCTCTTCGTTCCTAACCTTTGCTTCGGGGCAATAATCGGTGCCCTTTGCGGAAAGGGTGCAATTTCTCTCGGACTTCTCCCTGAGGAATATTACATCATCTGCGTGATAACGGGTATTGTTTCCTTCCTTGCGGCCTGCTCAAAAACTCCTCTTATGGCTCTTGCCTTCTGCATAGAAGCTCTCGACGGTACGGCAAATCTTATACCAGTGGCGGTCGGCATTACAACCGCTTATATGGCGGTTGAAACCCTCGCTATTCACGATTTTACAGATATCGTTATAGAATCCAAGCTCAAAAAAGCCTACCGTGGCAAAACAAAGGAAACTGTAGATACCACTATGACCGTTGCCGAAGGTGCCTTTGCCGAAGGTAAGCAGGTAAGAGATATTCTCTGGCCGCCGAGATGCACTGTTTTGTCGGTACACAAAAAGCCTTCAACACACCACCATTCACACACGGGTATTTCCGCAGGTGACGAGCTTGAATTACACTTTGAAACCTATGACAGAGAGGAAACCGTTAAAATTCTTGAATCTATAGTCGGAAATCAGTAAGAAAATCGCCCCTGAGAAATCAGGAGCGATTCTTTTTTATTATTTTTCAATTCCGTCCTCTGCTGTTTTTCTTTCGAGAAGCTCTGCTGCAATCTGCTGTTGCTGCTTTTCGGAAAGATTATAAAAGAGAATCGGCACAATGGCGAGAAGGCAGGAAACGAGGGTTGAAATTATCATTACGTTGAATATAGGAGTTCTTATAGCCTCATCAAAAAGAACATCATAATTGTCCTTAAGGCCGTAATGCTCATAAAAATAAGGAAGGATAAGTCCTGTTACAAGACCTGCACCCGTGACGAGCATACCGCCGAACTGAGTGATGAAGCCTTCAAGTCGCTGACCTGTTTTCCACTGCTGATAGTCGAATATATCCGCAGTCATAGAAGCACAGATAACACCGTCTCCGCCTATAGCAAGAGTTGCAAGATAAAGCGACGCAAGGAAAAGCACCGGACTGTCTGCTGTAAAGAACATAAGAAGAGTAAAGCCCGCTCTTACTATATTGAACAGTATAAGACACTTCTTTTTACCGAGCTTCTTTGCGAGTAAAGGTGCAAGAAGCATACCGGGAACAGAGGCAGTACCGATAACTGCATTCATAATACCGAGAACCGCATCACTCTGAATAACATAAGCACAGTACCACGTAAGAATACTTCCGATTCCGTACTTCATTGAACCGAGAATGTTGTAAAGATAGAAAAGCCAGAAGTGTCTGTTGCCGTAAAGGGATTTTATACCCTGAGAAAATTTAACCTTTGCAACGTAGCTTTTAGGAACAACTATCTTTTCTCTTGTATCCTTGAAGGTCCATACGCTAAGAGCGATACCTATAAGTGAAAAGGCAGGGAACAGTACTCTGTAAGCGGTAAAGCCCATCATTCCGCCTGCAAAAAAGCCTGCAAATACGGGAAGGATGATATTTACTATCGAAGGGCCGAGGCTATAGATGAACTGGCTGATTGAAAGAAGTCCCGTTCTTTCCTCACCGTCGGGAGTAAGCACCTGAGCAAGCGAGGTAAAGGCAAGAGCGAAAACTGACTGAAACACCATCGCAAGGGTATAGATTCCGCACAGAAGCAGACACTTGATTTTATAGTCTATTCCGTTCGGAACATAGGCCATAAGACTTATGAATACAGCCGCAGGTATACCCGTAAGAAGAAGGTACGGTCTGAATTTGCCGTATTTAGTATCCGTGTTGTCAATAATCATACTTACAAAGGGAGTCTTTGCAAGATTTACAATGTTTACAAAAATCATCATCCACCCGAGATGCACCGGCTTGATTTCATAGGCTGAGCCTATAAGAAGGCAGGTTGCAGACAGACCGATATATCCCATAAGGGAGTTTATTGTGTTTACGCCGATACCGCCGAAGGAGTAGGCCGCAAACTCACTGTAGGATATGTACTTACCTTCAGGGGGATTTTTCCAGTGTGCGGGTACGCTTTTTACAAAGGTTTTAGCCTTGCTTATAAGTCCCTTTTCCATAATTTTCTCCTTTTTCTGCTTACGAATTATAGTCGCTCATGGCTTTATCTATATTGCCCTTCACCATAAGCTCAACTGCACCGACAGCACTGTCTGCAGCTTTTTTTATTTCATCCGCTTCCTTTTTACTGAAGCGGGAAAGCACCCAGTCCGCAAGATCGTACTCGGGATTCGGCTTTGCTCCGACCCCCATTTTGATTCTCGGAATATTATCGTTATTCATATGATAAATGATATTCTTCATTCCGTTATGTCCGCCGTGAGAGCCCTTACGCCTTATTCTGAGCTTACCCGGGTCAAGGCTTATATCATCAAAGATAACAATAATATTTTCAGGCGGAATCTTATAAAACTGTGCCGCATCTCGTACTGCCTCACCGCTCAGATTCATAAAGGTCTGCGGCTTTAAAAGCAGGCATCTTTTTCCTTCGATTCTTCCGTCACCCATAAGGGATTTGAATTTTAGCTTATTCACCTTTATTCCGTATTTATCCGAAAGAATATCCATCGTTATAAAGCCTACATTGTGACGTGTTTCCTCATACTGTCTTCCCGGATTACCGAGACCTACAATCATATATTCAAACGTACCCATCGGCTCTTTATTTTTCTTGAAAACCATTTTAAATCTCCTAAGCTGTATTTCTGCTTTATTATGCCAATAAATAAAAAAATAATCAAGTGTTTTTTCTCTTTCTCTATACTATTATATGAATTTTTTTGAAATACCCGTTTCAGCTCGCTTTATTTTCTTTTATAGAATTATTCTTTTTTTCTGCCGTGATATAATTAATCGATTATAATATAAAATACTCACATAACGGAGGAAACCTCTATGGATAAGAAATTAGACCGTAAAAAAGGTACCGAATATAAAGAAAAAAGAAACGAAAGAAGCCGTGACGAAAGGGAAAATAATGTCCCTGAGGAAAGACCCGATCTCATAATAGGAAGAAATGCGGTTTCCGAGGCTCTCAGAAGCGAAAGGCTCATTGACACCCTTCTTGTTGCAAGAGGAGAAAGGAACGGTTCAATCGGCAGAATCATCGCTGAATGTAAGGATAAAAACATCGTAGTTAAAGAGGTTGACAAAAAGAAGCTTGACTTTATGTGCGGCCAGGGCAACCATCAGGGCGTTGCCGCTTATGCCGCCGCCCACAAGTACGCTGAGGTTGAGGACATCTTTGCTCTTGCTGAAGAAAGAGGCGAAGATCCCTTTATCATCATCTGCGATGAAATCGAAGACCCTCACAACTTAGGCGCAATCATCCGTACCGCCGAAACAACAGGCGTTCACGGTGTTATTGTTCCAAAAAGAAGAAATGCTTCTCTCTCATACGCCGTCGGAAAAACAAGTGCAGGCGCAATAGAGTATGTACCTGTTGCAAGAGTAGGCAACCTTGCTTCCACAATAGATGACCTCAAAAAAAGAGGCTTATGGATATATACCGCCGATATGGACGGTCAGAATTGGTGCGAAACAGACTTCTCAGGTCCTGTGGCTCTCATAGTCGGCTCCGAGGGCAACGGTGTGAGCCGTCTTATCAAAGAAAAGAGCGATTTTGTTGTTTCTCTTCCCATGAGAGGTAAAATCACCTCCCTCAACGCCTCTGTCGCCTCAGGTATTCTTATGTACGAGGTTGCAAGACAGCGTCTCGGAATAAAAGCCAAGTAAAAGCAGGCGCAATCAAATCAAGGAAAGGAAAAAGAAATATGTCTGAAAACAAAAACGGCATATCCCCCTTTAAAGACCCGGCTTTCCTGAAGGGATCATCAAAGAAGCGCAAAACAGAGATTTCCGATAAAGATATAAATGAATTCCGAGCGGCATTTGATGACGGTGATGATGTAAAAACATATAAGCCGAAGAAATCGCCTCCCTCTTCAGAGGTAAAAGGCAATCCGACGGATACTCCTGCTTCATGTGAAGCGATGTACGAAATACCCCGTACTGATATTGATGCTTTTTTCGAAAATCTTACAGGCACTCCCTCTCCGGATAAAAAAGCCGCCTCACGAAAAGCGGTCAGAGAGCCCTCAGCTACAGAAAGAACCCGTGTCGTTAATCTCGGAGCTTCCAAGAAGCAAACAAAAACTCCGCCAAGCGAACACAAGAATATAAAAAAGAACGTCCGTGTGCTTGTAAAAAGCAAACAATCCGACAAGCATATTCTCGATATAGCTCCTCCCGAGGAGGAAAAAACGAATATAATTGATATTCTCGGAACTCAGAAGGGTGAGGATATTTTTGCCGCAGTGGACAGAGTACTGACAAAAGACAGCGGCAACACAGCCTATGCAGACGCAATGGAAAGCATAAGCAAGAAAGAAAGGCAGGAAAGAGATAAAAAAGCCATAGCCGCAGGAAGAGCTATGCGTGATGAGCTTATAAACCGTAACAGTAAGCGTAAGCTGCGGCTTGTTTTTGCTCTCGTACTGTTTTTCCTCAGTATGATTTTTAACCTTATGCCCTCTCTTTACACCGAGGGCGGAGGCCTCAGCTTCCTGTTTTCCGGCGGTGCAAAGGTTTACGGAATAATAAACATACTGCTTCTTTTGCTTCTCGTTGCAGTATTCCTTCCGACATATATCAGCGGTATAAAAAGTCTGATAAGGCTTTCACCTGACAGTAACAGCACCCTTGTAACCGTCACCCTGTTCATCCTTATTTGCGATATAGCGCTGCTTGCTCTCGGAGCCTCCGATAAAGCAATATTCACCTGCTTTGCACCCTTCGTTGCAGGAATCAACTGTCTTTCGGATTTTTTTGCCGCCCGAAGCACTCTCGGCTCTCTGGCAACGGTTATGAAGGGCAAAAAGCTTCACAGTGTACAGCCTGTAGAAAGAAAACAGGATGCCGCTACCATAGCCAAAGGAATTTCCGACAAGGGCGACCCGAACATTCTTTATTCAACAGATGTTGAAATAAGCGACAGCCTCACCGAAAGCATCGGACCGCGTCACAGTCAGGATAAATTCTACACTTATTCCTCTATCGCATCAGTGGTTCCGGCTATTATTCTTGCCGTAGCCGCATACTTTATCAATTCAAGTGCTGTTTCCCTTGTGACCGTACTTCTCAGTGTAATCTGCTTTTGCAGTCCCGTTACTGTAGGTGTTGCCTGCACGCTTCTCGGCTACACAGTAAACCGTAGACTCAATGCCTCCGCGGCAGCGGTCACAACCAATGAAGCTCTGCATCACGTAGGAAAGGCTCACGGTGTAACAATGGATATTTCCGATATTTTCACCGCAGAGGTCTCCTCCTTCCGGCTTGTTCCCGGTGTTATGACAGACCGCAACACTGCCGCTCTTTATGCTTCGGCAGTTCTCATAAAAAGCAAGAGCCTTGCCGGTCGCAGCTTCAAGGCCTTCCTCAAGCAGATTGACAAGCCTCTCCCCCTTGCAGAAAATCTCCAGTACGAGGAAAAGCTCGGCTTTTCTGCATGGGTAGGTGAAAAACGTATCCTCGTCGGAAACCGCGAAATGCTTATTCAGCACAGCATTACCGCCCCCGATGAAAGAGAGGAAAGACACTATGCCGGCAACAAATTTGTGATGTACCTTGTTGTGGACGGCAGACTCACCGCCTCATTCCTTGTAAACTACAAGGCTCTTTCGTCTGTCAGAACTCTTACCGACGATTTCAACAAAACAGGGCTTGTGCTTATACTCACAAGCAGGGAGCCCTTCCTTGACAACAAGGAAATCGCAAAGCGCCTCGCACTTGAAAGCGCCGCAGTAAAAGTGCTTTCAGGAAAAAGCGAAGCAATCATAAACGATTACAGAAGCAATAAAAGCTCCTCTCTTACGGTCGGACTCGTTTGCTCAAAGACGGGCTGCGGTCTGCTGAATCTTGTGGTGAGCGCCTACAAGCTGTATGTATGCGACAGATTTCTGTTTAACCTTCATCTTGCAGGTCAGATAATCGCTTTACTGCTTCTTGCTCTTGCGGTATTCCTTAATATGCCCGTATTTTTCAACCCCCTGACTATTATCGGTCTTGAGCTCTTGTGGAGCATCAGCTCCCTGCTTCTGACCTTTAACAGAGAAAAAAACTTTTAAAAGAAAGGATCTGTTTTAAATGACAAACATTATCACCGTGGCTTCACTCAAAAAGTCCTACGGCAACAATCTTGTTCTTGACAACATCAACCTCAAAATACCCGAAGGCTCCGTTGTAGGTCTTCTCGGCCCCAACGGTTGCGGTAAAACTACGCTTCTTAAAATTCTTGCAGGTCTTATAAAAGACTACGAGGGTACCGTTAAAATCAACGGCTGGGATATCGGCGTTGAAACAAAGGATGTAGTCGCATTCCTCCCTGATACATCACCCATCCCCGGCTGGATGAAGCCCACCGACGCCATAAATTACTTTGCCGACTTCTACAAGGATTTCGACAAAGAAAAGGCTGAAAAAATGGTAAAAAACTTCGGCCTCAATCCTAAGCAGAAAATCAAAACCATGTCAAAGGGACAGCAGGAAAAGCTCAGTCTTATTCTTGTTCTTTGCAGAAGAGCAAAGCTCTATATTCTCGACGAGCCTCTCGGCGGTCTTGATCCCTCATCAAGAATAGCAGTTCTTGACATGATTATGAATAACTATGCCAAGGATGCAACAGTAATTATTTCCACACACCTTATCAATGACGTTGAAAGAATCTTCAACCGTGTGCTTATGATAAGCGGCGGTCATCTTGTTACAAACGCTCACGTGGATGAAATAAGAAAACACGGCAAATCCGTTCAGGAAGTATTTTTGGAGGTGTTCCCCTATGTTTGGTAAGCTTTTAAAACATGAACTCAGACACACTGCAAGATATCATTTTCCCATACTTTTCATAAGTCTTGGCGCATCCCTTGTAATGGGTGCTACACTTTTATCAAAAAACGAGGGCTTTATGCTGATGATGACTCTCGCACTGCTTCTCGTTTTTGCCGCAATAATAATCATCTCACTTATTGCTGTTATAAAGAATTTCTCCGACACTATTTTTTCAAGGCAAGGCTATCTTACAATGACTCTTCCCGTAAAGGGCAACCAGCTTCTTGCATCAAAGGTTATAATTTCCTTCTTCTGGATAGTCATAAGCTACATAGCCGCCTACCTTCCCTTCTCCTTTGTTATCATTTATATCAAGCAGCAGCTTGACGCTCAGGCTATGACGGGTGAATTTATGCAGGCAATTTCTGAAATTCTCCCCCCGGCAGACACAATTGTTACCCTCGTATTAACCATAGTTATCACGTCTCTGATATCAATGCTTTCTTATGTCAGCTTTGTTTATTTTTCGGTAACAATAGCAAACACCAGACTTTTGAGCAAGCACCCTGTTGTTTTCGGCGGACTTGTTTTCATAGCTGTATCTGTTATTACAAGCATTATCACAAACCTTACCGAAAAAATTGCTCCCGTTAAATTTGCCGTCGGATATGAAAGCTCATTTTTCACCACTAAGGATATGTGGGAGCTTGATGAAATAATTATCAAGTGTATTGATATGAATTCAACCATCATCGAGGCAGTTGTTGCAATTGTACTTCTCGTAGCAACCGGCTATATCATCGAGCATAAAATCAACATCAAATAAACCTTTTCAGGAGGCACTCTATGAATACACCTATCCACGGCTTTGACGAATGGCAGAACAGGGCAGAAATAACAGGTATAAACCGTCTTGACTCAAAAGCAACCTTTATCCCTTATGACTGTCTTGATAAAGCAAAAAAGTGTGAACGCAAATCAAGTGAAAGATACACTGATCTTTGCGGCGAGTGGAAGTTCCGTATGTA